>JBHHXF010000048.1:0-13626 GCA_046756905.1 Anaerolineae bacterium
CCATCTCCTCCACAGCCAGTATGGCATCAGCCCAGGTGAGGCCGGCGTCCAGGCTGACCTCGACCCAGTCTACGCCGCTGCCGTCTTCGGTCCAACCCCAGACGACGATTTGGGTGGTGCCGGGCTCCAGCCATGCCCCGTCGGCCGGGTAGGCGATGGTCGTTCTGGGAGCCAGGGTGTCCACGGTCACCTCCATCGGTGCCGATTCGCCTACGTTGCCGGCAGCGTCCGTCGCTCGAGCCTGAACGGCGTGGCTGATCCCGTCCTCACCCTTCGGCAGCGACCAGTCGAAGCGCCAGGTGTAGCCGCCGTCGGCCCGCAGCAGGCTGTCCACTGGCGTCCACGGCCCGTCGTCCACCCGCACCTCCATCTCATCCAGCGCGCCGCCCTGCGGGAAGGGATCATGGGCTGTGCCGGTGAGCTTGACCTCCTCGCCGCCGCCGCCTTCCGGCGGGGTGATGGCCGACACAGGAGACACGTCGTCGGCGGTGAAGGTGGCTGTGGTGATCGGGCCGACGTTGCCGGCCTCGTCCGTCGCCCGCGCGTGGAAGGTCAGCGTTCCTTGAGCGGGCACATTCACTTCCGCCGTCCAGACGACGTTGCCCTCAGCCGGCTGCCACGACACGCCATCGGTGCTGAACTCGACCAGGGACACCGGTGCGCCGCGTCCCGCGTGGGCCACGCCGATCACCTGCTGCCGGCCGGGCTGGATGGTGCCGCCAGTCCCCGGCTCGACGATCGTCGCCATCGGCGGCGTTCCATCCACCAGGTGGCTCAGGGAGCGGATGTTGTCCTGCGGCTCGGCATCAGGCAGCGTGGCCGTCAGGTGCGCCGTGGTCGTCACCGGCACCGTGGCGCCGGCATTGTCCAGCGTGCGCACCGTCACCGTGATGGTCACCTGGTCTCGTGGGGGCAGGGTGCCCAGCTCCACCGTCCAGGCAGCACTGCCAGGCGGGCAGTCGCCGCAGGTGCCCGGACCGCTGAAGGCCTCGAAGACGACGCCATCGCCCGTCAGGGTCAGCCGCGTCTCGTCGGCCGGCTGGTCAGCGGCGTTGCCGGCCACCAGGGTGTAGGTGATGGTGGCATTCACGGGCAGGTAGAGGCCGGAGGGCTGCGGACTGGTCAGGCGCAGCCAGGTCAGTCCGGCGTCCGGCTGCCCGGCGCTGGGCGGTGGACAGCCTGGCTGCTGGTGCGCCCCCGCGGCCGTCACACCCTCGCACTCCCACCTGTCCCAGGTGAAGGCGTCCGTCCACGGCCCGGCCAGGGGGTTCGTATCGGGCAGCACAGCCCAGACGGGGCCATCGGCCGGCCGACGCGCCAGGGCCAGCATCTGCACCGCTCCGGTCGCTCCCAGCGCCGCGCGGGGCAGGACGGCCTCTGTATCGCTGCCGCTGCCGTGTGCGGCCGCGATGCCCGGATCGGCGACCTCATCCCAGGCGCTGCCGTTCCAGCGGTACAGGCCGAAGGTGCCGTCCGCACGGAAGACGAAGTAGGCATCAGCCTCGAAGGGCAGTGTCCAGTCCACGATACCCATACGTTCGAATTCCAGGTCCCAGAGGGTGAGATATTGGGTATTGGATATTCGGTATTGTGGCCAATAGCCAATATCTAATATCCAATCCCTTGTCCCACCCAGTCCCGTGTCGAAGTACCAGATGAGGTCGCCGTCCACACCGGGGTTCGCCCCCCGCCAACCCAGGAACACCTGGTCCAGGTCCCAGGATAGGAACAGTTGCTGGGCCACTCCGGAACGGTCGTCTTGGCCCAGCCGTTCGTACTCGGGCAGCCACTCGGCGTGCTCCAGGTCAATCCGGCCATCAACGATGATGGTGTACTGAGGCTGGGGCGGGGAGCCCAGATGCCAGGCATGCCACGGACCATAATGGCGCACCACACGGTTGCCAGCGTCGTCTACCGCAAGCAGGTGGAAGTAGTAGTCACCGAACTCGCTCAGCGTGTCCTGGAACGACGTGCCCGTCACCTCCTGGGCCGGCAGCGTGTCGGTGATCTGGTCCAGCGCAGCGAAGAGATGCGCCATGCCACTGCCCGCGCCGGGCGCCGACCACGTCACCTGCAATGCGGTACCGGTCTGCATGTGCTGGCCCTCCGGCAGGTTGAAGCGCACCCCGACGGGCCCGACGGGCAGCACATTATCCACGGTCACGGCGATGATCTGGCGCGCCGTCAGGCCGGCCCGGTCCGTGGCCTCGACCACCAGGTGGCGGGTGGTGCCGTCGAGACCGGGCGGGACGTCCCAGGTGATCTGCCAGGAGCTACCGTCCAGGGAGGCTTCGCGCCACGAGGCGGTATTGTCGGGGCTGAAGCGCACGCGGGCCAGGCCGGAGGTGGTATCGTTGGCCGTACCGGTGATGGTGATGCGGCCGGTGGTGGTGATCACCGCGCCTTCGGCCGGGCCTGTCACTTCGGCTGGGCTCAGTGCAGGCCTGAGCGAAGTCGAAGGGCTGGTGAAGCCAATCGTTGGCGGCGTGGTGTCCACGATGATGCGTACCGGATCGGACACGAACTCGGCACCGGCAGTGTCCTTCACGCTGGCGGTGACGCCATGAGCACCATCATCCCACCCGCCGAAAACGGGGAATTCGCGGGCATACGCCCAGTGGAAACGGTGAGGGCTGCCAGCGGGAGCGATACAAGAGCCCGTGGTCGCAGTGCGCACGCATATCTGGGCGATGCCTTGCGACGCGACGGCTGTGCCTTCGATGGGGGGAAGATCATCTGTGGAGATGTCGCCGTCGGTGTAATTCTCGATGATGTTCTCCAGGTCTGGCACGGACACGCTGATGATCCGCTCCTCGCCATGGCCCACGTTGCCCAGCCGATCCACCACCCGAGGACGGACAGTGAACACCGGTTCCGGTGCATAGCGCCAGAAGTCAGGGTGATCATCGCCTCGGGTGGTGTACAGGAGGCCATCCAGCCAGGCCAGCGCACCTCCCTCCCCAACGCTATCCGGCGCCGCTACCAGCGTCTCCCATGCGTCGGTCTGCAAATCGTAGCGATAGGCGTCCGTCGTCCTGGCCCCGCGCAGAGCGTAGAGGTACCGGCCTCCATCCCAAGCCAACGCACCACCGAACCAGATATTGCCGGGCGCACTGGCCAGAGCAGTCCAGGCATTTGCCGCCGGATCGTAGCGATAGAAGACAGCGGAATCCCAGCCTCGGAAAGCGTAAACGGCGCCGCCAGCCCAGGCCAGCGCTCCGCCCCAATCCACAGCCTCTGGGATGTCCGCCATGCGATCCCAGGTATCTGTGGCAATGTTGTAACGGTAGAACTCCTTTTCCCGGCCCCCTCTCAGGAGATATAGATGCCCTGCACCATCGGCAGTCATGGCCGACCCTGGGCCCAGCCGCTCCGGGGTGTGGGCCAACTCGCTCCAGGCGTCCGTCGCGGGGTCGTAGCGATAGAAGAGAGGCACGGAGCCGACCGTGGCGTAGAGGTAGCCATCCCCGCCGGCAACCAGGCTGCTATTGCCTCGCCAGGAGGGCATGGAGGCTTTTTGCGCCCAGGTGTCCAACTGCGGGTCGTAGACGAAGAGGGCATCTTCACCACCGGCCGTAGCCCAGATGCGGCCATCACATTCGCTTTGCTCAGTGCAGGCCCAGACAGCGATGCGGCTGCCATCCGTCATGTCATCCGGCACCTCAGCCAGGCCCGCCCAACCACCAGGCATGACCTCTCGTGCCGCCATCCAGACGCCCGTACCGAGGTGATAGGTAGCCGGTACAGACTGCCCGTTCACATCGAACACAACACTCTCCACCCCCGCCACCGTATCGGTCACGTGTGCAGTGAGCAGTAGTGAGGGAGCGGTGATCTCCGTTGCCGTCGGCTGCCAGGTTACCTCCGGCGCCGTGCGATCCACGGTCAGCAACCCGTCCCAGCGCCAGAAGTCGCGAGTGAAATGGCGCGTCTGGCCGTCCCAGCGCGGGCCACGCAGGGCGAAGAACCCTCCCTGACCCCAGGCCAGAGAACCAGCTTCCCAGATGGTTTCGAGGGCATCGGGCAGCATCTCCCAACGACCCGCTGGGATATGGAAGCGGTAGAAGCCCTTGGTCGCATGGCCAACGAAGGCGTAGAGATAGTCGCTGCCATCACATTCCCCTTCGCTACGCTCAGGGTCAGTGCAAGCCCAGGCCAGGGCGCCACCCCAGCCAACAATGCCGGGAACGTCAGCCAGTACTTCCCAGGCATTGAGCACCGGGTTGTAGCGCCAGAAGTCAGAGGTGTACGCGCCGCGCAGGGCATAGATGTACGCACCGCCGCCTGTCTGACGAACCACTGCCAGCGCGGTGCCTTCCGGACCGGCTGGGGCTGGCGCGTCAGCCAGTCGCTCCCAACCTCTGGCCGGGGTATAGCGGTGGAAGACCTTGCTCTGCTGTGAGCTCAGGACGTAAAGCGTTCCCAACCCATCGCCGGCCAGCGCCGTGGCCGTCCCCATGGTGTCCGGAGAAGCAGCGAGAGATTGCCACGTGTCGGTGGCGATGTCGTAGCGCCATAACTGACCATCGGCCAACAGGTAGAGGCCACCATCGCCGGCCGGGGCCAGACCCTCGCCCAGCCCGACATCGGTCGGTGTATCGGCGAGAGCCTGCCAGCCTCCGGCCGATGAGCCTTGCCAGGCGGCTGCCACCGGGAAGCTGAAGAAGCCACGTCTGCCTTCCCCGATAGTGACATAGACCTGGTCACCCACCACGATCATTCGCCCACCGTCGCCCACGGCCTGGGGCACGTCGGGGAGGATGCGCCAACGGTTCACGGCCCACGCTACTGGGTCCGACTCCACGTTGCCCACGGCGTCGCTCGCCCGGGCGTACAGGCGGAAGGTGCCGTCTTCCAGAGGATTGGTGCTCCAACCCATGGGAATGCGCCAGAACTCGCGCTTGGACAGGTCCCATTTCCAGCGGTCGGCGTAGAGGAAGCCGTTCAACCAGGCCAGCCAGCCATCGTCTACACCCCAGCCTGAGGGCAGCGAGAGTTCCTCCCAAGAGTCAGTTCCCAGGTCGTAGCGGGAGAGCTTTGTGGCGTTGGGGCTCCCCCACAGCAGGTAAACGTGGTGCTTGCTATCCCAGACCAGCGACCCATGATCCCGGTTGTAAGGCCCGCGGGAGACAAAGGCCCAACTGTTAGTGGCCGGCTCGTAGCGGTAAAAGAGGGAATATTGACGTGAAGGATCGCTAGCGTACCTCCCCGGGAAGGCGTAGACAGCGCCGGCAGCGAAGACGGCCGCGGCACCGGACGAATCGACGTTTTCGGGCACATCCGCCAGCCGCTCCCATTTGTCAGAAGCAATCGTGTAGCGATAGAAGTAGCGAGCGAACTCGTCTGGAACAGCCGACGATCTCTCACCAACCATCAGGTACAAATGGCCGTCGCCATCCGAGACCAAACTGCGGCCGCCACGGATAGTTTGTGGCACATCGGCGAGCTTGGTCCAGCTATCCCCGGCGGGGTCATAGCGGTAGAAGTTGTCGGTGTTGCCCCCTAGCCTGCCCAGGACGGCGTACAGGTATCCATCGCCGCCTGGCGCCAGTGACACGCCCCACTGATCCGACTTCGGCAATGACCTCTTCTGCGTCCAAACGCCCCTTCGCAGGTCGTAAGCGAAGAAGTCAGCGGATTCACGGCCGACCGCGTACCAGATGCGGCCAGCCCAGGCGACGACGGCCGAGCCGCTGTTCCCTGCTTGTGGCACATCGGTCAGGCGTTGCCATTGGCCCGGCGCGGCCGTCTGCCACCCAGTCGGCAGCGTAGCTGTCAGCGGTGCGGTGGGATCGCTCGACTCACCCAGGCCGATCTCCACGCCGCTCACCCCGGCAGGGGCCAGTCCGCAGGAGCTGCCGGTCTTGCCGAAGAACAGGCTTACGCGACCGTCGTCGGTGAGGAGAGCGGCGTCGGCTGAGCCGTTGCAGTTGAGATCGCCGCCGGTCGCGGCCGTCAGATGGCTGATGGTGGCGTCGAAACCGGCCAGGTTGAAGTGAGTCGGCCAGGCGCTGGTATCCTGCCGCCCGTGTATCACCCAGGCGGTGGTACCATCGCCCAGGAGGAAGTCGTCGTAGCCGTCACCGTTCACGTCACCCAGGCCAGCCGCTACGGTGGCCGCGCCGCCCGCCCCTTCATCTACGAACAGCTTGAGGGTGGCCGCCTGCATGTAATCGTAGGTCTGACCGCCCCAGTCCCGGCCCAGGAACAGGCCGGCGACGATCCACTGTCTGTCGAGATAAGGCGCTTTCTGCCGCCAATCACCCAGCAGCCAGTCGGGGCGTCCGTCTGCGTTCACATCGCCGAGGTAGCCGACGGCGCGGGGCGTGCCGGAATCGGCAATGATCACCGCGCTGGGGGCGCGGGGCAGCGGCGTGGCGGCGCTGACCGGCTGCCACAGCCAGGCCTGGGAAGCCGTGGTACTGCCCGCCATCACGCCAACCCCGGGAGCGCCGGCCAGGGAATTGATCGCGCCTGGCAACGTCCCCAACGGCGTGCCCCGCCTCGGTCTGCTCGACCCACCCTGCACCAGGTAGACGGTATCTCCGGCGGCCACGGCGGCGTCGCTCGCACCATCCCCGTCCAGGTCGCCGGCGCCAGCAACCAGCGTGGATTCACCGGCCAGCAGACGGGCGTCGGCATCCAGCGGCTCCCCATGGATCCAGGCCGCATCGCGGCCGGGGACGACGTAGGCGCCGTCAGCCGAACCGATCAGCAGTTCATCTATGCCGTCGCCGTTCAGGTCGCCGCCGTTGGCCAGCGATTGGCCGGCGCGGGCGCCCGTTGCCGGGCCCACCAGCCAGGCGTCAGCCTCATTCAGGTTGTGGCGCGGCAGCCAGGGCCCCGCTTTGCCGAAGATCAGGTACACGATGCCGGCCATGTCTACCGCAGCGGGGGCGCCGATGGCCAGATCGGCCATGCCGTCGCCGTTGAAATCGCCGCTGACCAGCGCGCCACCGGACAGATCATCGGCTGCCAGAGCACGGAATCGCACCCGGCCGCTGCGAGCATCCACGCTGCCCCGCAAGGGCTGATGAACCGGCAGAGGCCGGTAGCGTCCCAGCTCGTTGGGTACGACCCGGATCGAGTCAGACGTGGTGGAGGTGATCGCCGACGGTGCGTAGAGGTCCTGGATTGCCGGCGGTGTGTTGTCCACGCTGAACTCCACCGCCGTGGCCTCAGGTTGGACGTTGCCCACCCCGTCCACCGCTGAAGCGGTCACCCGGTGATGGCCTTCCGGCCGGCTGGGCGGCAGCTCTACCAGGGCCTGCCAGTCGGAAGTGGGCTGGCCTGGCGAGGTCAGGGTCACCGTAGCGGATGGGCGGTCGTCGGCGCG
The DNA here is from genome assembly GCA_046756905.1 of Anaerolineae bacterium. Classification (GTDB taxonomy): domain Bacteria; phylum Chloroflexota; class Anaerolineae; order Epilineales; family JAANWY01; genus JBHHTZ01. The sequence goes on from JBHHXF010000048.1 coordinate 7,337, forward strand.
CGCGTCCACATTGCTCACGCCGGCCACGGTGGGCGCGCCGGAGAGGTTGTCGCGGGCCTGGCCCGTGGCGGTGATGACCCACGAGCCCCCGGTGGGCGTCATCCGCACCAGCGCACCGTCGGGGATCGTCCCGGCCGGCTGCGTCAGGCCGAGGTCGGTCGTCGGCGGGGTGTTGTCCACCGTCACGTTGACGATGCTGGTGACGGGATCCTCCACCCAGCCCAGCTCGTCGGTGGCGCGGCTGCGCAGGGTGTAATTACCATCGTCGGGGAGCTCCCAGGTCCAGTTCCAGGCATCGGTGCCGGCGGCCTCGTTCCAGGTGCTTCCGCCGTCGTCGCTCACCTCCACTTTGCCGACGTCGCTGGTCGGATCGGTCGCCTTGCCGCCTGCGACGTAGGTCTCGCCGCGCAGGATGGCGCCGTCGGCGGGAAGCATGATGGTCGAGGTCGGCCGGTCCACGTCCACCACGAAGGAATTCATGTCGAGGACTTCATAGGTCTCCGTGACCGACTTGGTGTAGGTCAAGCTGCTGGTAAAGGTCAGCACCGTGGTCTGACTCAGGTTGGGGTCCACCTTCCCCGTGAGCGTAACGGTCAGGGCATCGGTGGTGCCCAGGGGATGCTCGGCGATGAAGATCCAGCGGGTTGACCCATCCGGTTCATCAACTTTTGTCCCTTTCCAGGCGTAATTGCCATCACCGGTGGTGCCCGCCAGACCGAACCACTGATCCTTGATGCTGGCCGGCAGCCGGGCGGTGATCCAGGGCTTCACCGGCTTGACAGTGAAGTTGATGGCCTGGACGGTGATGGTCACCGGCACGCCGGGCAGGTAGGGCCCGCCGGTGGGCTCGGAGTAGATCCAGGCGTTGAGGTCGGCGACGCCGGCGTTGGGGTTGGTCTTGAGGGCATACTCCTGGCCATCGGTCAGACCGTCCCCGTCGGCATCGGCCTTGCGCGGGTCAGGAAAGGCCCAGCGGTTGGCGAAGCGGCCGCGGAAGTCCATCATGTAACCGGCTCGCTCGGCCCCGTCGGAGAGGCCGTCGTTATCGGTATCGGGATTGCCGGGGTGAGTGTTCAACCGCAGTTCTTCCAGGTCGCTCAGGCCATCGTTGTCGGTGTCGTACTTCACCGGGTCCACGCCCTTTCCCTCGCGCCGCATGCGGGCCTCGGCGCCATCGTCTATGCCGTCGCCGTCGCTGTCGGGGTTGTCCGGGGAGGTACCCAGCGCGGCTTCGGCGCTGTCCGCCACGCCGTCCCCATCCCGGTCGCGGTTGGTGATGGCGCTCCAGGACCACAGGCCGTCCAACGTCACCGGCAGCACGTCCAGGTACATCTTACTGGGGTCGGAGGTCGTGCTCCCGGAGTCCTTGTCAGCGCTCTCCCACCAGGCGCAGTGGCCGCCAGCGCAGACGTGGCCCTTCTTGTAGAGGATGGTGTAGTCCACCTTGACGGCCAGATCAGCGGGTGCGTCTATCACGGGATGGAGCGGTGTGAGGTAAGCCTCGGTCCTGTTCTTGACCGGGCGCCGGCCGCCGCCGGGCTCGCCCGTCGGTTCCCAGGTGGCCGCGTCTGTCGAGAGCTGGGTGGGGTCGGCACCGGGCAACCAGAAGCCCTTGAGCGTGCTGCGCCGCAGGTCGTCGTCCGTGCCGTCGTCCTCCGTCACCAGGGTGCCACGGAGCTCGGCGCGGATGATCATCTTGTTTCCAGGTACGCTGCCGGCCGCCAGGTTCTGCCAGGTGGTCTCCTTGACATCGAACTTGATGCTCTTTCCGTCAATGTTGGTGAGCACCTTGACCGTCAGGACGAGCTCGCCGATGACCTCAGCGATCCACCCGCTGACGCTGAAGCCGAAGAAGCTGCCGATGAAGTCAGCGATGGCCAGGATGGCGATGATCACGAAGCCGATGAGGAAGAAGCAGAGGATGAAGAGGATCACGGCCAGGATGGTGGCGCCGATGGCCAGGCTGAGGGCCATGTAGTAAGTCGGGCCGTGGAGATCGGCCGCCGCGCTGAAGAAGGCGTACCAGATGAGCACCACCTCCAGCACCAACGCCACGACGGCCAGGACGACGGTCAGCTTGGTGATCTTGGCCGCCCCCTTGACCATGTCCCAGACCCCTTTGGCCCCCTTGTACGCTTTGTACACGCCGTTGATGGCCAGTGCGGCACCGATCGCCTTGCCGACGATCTCGACTGTCTTGCTGACCCCCTTGAAGACCAGAGTCAGGATGATGAAGGTGATGGCCGCGGCGGCGATGGTCACCGACCAGCGAGGATGGTCCTTGATGAACTTCGACACCTTAGCATAGCCGCCCCTCCACGACTCCCAGGTCTCGCTCGGCTGCAGCACCTTCTCCACGACGCTCTTCACCTTCCCGGTCAAGGGCTTGAGGTCTCTATAAATGGCGTCATCTGACAAGACGTCGGAATAGGTGATCCGTTTGGCTCCGACCTTGACGGTGTGCATCACTCCCTGGCTCCAGGAAATCCAGAAGAGCTGGATCATCTTCATCAGCTCGACCGTGACCTCACTCCCGTAACGCGCCTGCAGGTCGGCCAGCATATCCTCCAGGTCCATCTGCACCCATTCGGAGCCGGTGTGGCGGTACTGGCTGAGCTTTAGGCCACGCTCCACGAGCATGGGCATTGAGGCCAGGCTGAAGCTGGCCGACGCGCTGGACGCCTTGGGACCAGAACTACCCACCAGATCGTCCAGGCTTAAGATGCTCAACTTTTCCTCAAAGACGACCAGCAGCGCCGGCGTCCAGGCGGTGTTGTAGCCGGCCAGGACCTGCTTGGTGGTGGTCATGGTGGTGGTGGCGATGGCTTCGTCTATATGGCTGTAGGTGTCGCGAGCCACGGTGACGGAGGTGGTCACGCCCCAGCGCTCGACTTCGCTGCCTGAGGTGAAGCGCCGCTGCAGTTCCCCCAGGTTGTCCCACTGGCCTAGGAGGTAAGTCTGAGACAGGCCCAGCAGGACCTTGGCCACATCGCCGTTGTCTTGCTGCTGTGGCGTGCCCACTACGGCCAGGTCGGTGCCGCCCTGACCGCTGACATTGAGGCCCGTCACTCGAAAACTGTCGCGGTAGGTCTGAACGACCGACTGATCTGTGTGAGGTTCCCAGTAGATGCACACAGTTCCCTCATGGGGAACTTCTGTTGTGCGCACGCACTCGATGCTGTCCAGCTTGGCCTGCACCATCCAGATCAGTGAAGCCTTAGTTTGGATGGTCCGTCTGCCCTGGAAGACAACCTTGGCGTGGAAAGCGGCAGGGCTGCCCTCGGCATCGTCAATGGTGGTGGGCACGTACAGCTTCCAGGGGTGCGTCCCTTTGGTGGTGCTGTCTTGGTTCTTGACGTAGCCGATGCTGTATTGCTGGGTATTCAGGGGGAGGTGCGAGGCCAGTACCTCCAGCATGGGGATTAGGGTCAAGTCGTCCTGGGAGTTGTCCAGGTCGGTGATCTGGCCCTTGTCGTCCCAGGGCCAATCCAGTGTCTTCATGGCGTAGCGGAGGTGCTTGGGATCAGACGGCTGGAGCTGGAACTCCAGGTAGACAGGGCCATCGTGTCCGCTGGCGTTCACGTCCAGCGTATAGTAGTCATTGTCAGACACCCGGGGCGAGTAGCTCCACGGCGATATGTCCAGGCTGTCTATGACCCCGTCGCCGTCGTTGTCGTCGTCCCAAACGTTGGGCAGGCCGTCACCGTCCGGGTCCCATGAAGGAGCCTCACCCACCGGCTCCGGCCACTCGGCGTAGTCACCCAGCCCGTCCTGGTTGCTGTCGCTCAGGAAAGGGTTGGTGTACCACTGCCGATCAGCGTAGGTGAAGCCTTCGATCTCCAGGGTGTCGGTGATCTGGTCACGGTCGGTGTCGGGATCGGTATCGTCGGTGCCCAACAATATCTCGTACTGATCGCACAGGCCGTCGGTGTCGGAATCCCTGTCGCCGGGGTAACAGCCGTCGTCGGGTGGTTCAACGAGCGCCTTCGCGCCAGGCGGCCCCGCCACCTCGTGGATGCCGGCAAGGCGCGAGTCACGCACGGGGAGCTTCTGGCCGATAGCGTAGCCTGGCAGGGCCGAATTGGGTTTGGCTGACTCCTGCAGTCCTTCGATGAAGGCCTGGAGCGCCGGGCTGGGCGGCCTGGCAGGCGTTGCAGGTGGCCGCGCATCCAGATCGTACGGCTGCTCCGGCCCCTGCTCTGGCGGGCCAGCCGCCTCGGCGTCATGTATCCGGAAGAAACGGTTCATCCGCCAGGCGCTGTAGAGAGGGCCACCGACTATTGAGGTGATGACCAACAGGACGACAGCAGCGTAGACGCGCTTACGCCGGCGGTAGCGGACCAAGCCATAGACGAGGAGAACAGCAGATAAGGTGACAAGGAGAGGGGGGGACAAGGAGAGGGGGTGAGGGGGTGAGGAGGAGACAGAAAGACTGCTCCCTGTCCCCTTGTCTCCTTGTCTGCGTGTCTCCTTGTCCGGGGTAAAGTCTGCCACGACGTGCGCCTTCGCGCCGTACTCATCGCTGACCTGCGGGAACTCCAGGTCGAGGGTCTGGCGGACGGGGAAGCCGTCGGCGTCCACCCACAGCTCGCCCTGGCCGGTCATGGCCTGGAAGAGGGGTGAGGGGGCCAGTTGGACGTTGGGCGGCAGGTCGGCGGCGTACTCCTGCTCCAACCGCCTGCGCATGATCTCAGCAAAGCGCGGCCCGTCAATGCGGAAACGGTAGCAGGCGCCGGACGTCAGGCGGCAGTCGGCCATCTGTTCCACATCTCTGGCTGCTTCCAGATAGGCCAGGTAGTCGCCGCCAGGCGCGACCAGACCCGTGGGACTCTCGGCTTCGCGTTCCTGCCCCCGCTCGCGAATGATGATCTTCTCCCCCGCCTGGATGATCTCCATCAGAGGCTCGACAGCAGCCGGGTTGGCCTGCCCCAGGGCGCCGGCCACCAGTGCGTTTGGCCGACCGGCCTGGGGCCACACCCGCACGCGGCTGCGGGGCACATCGGACCCCTGCTCGACCTGGCCCTCCAGGTAGAAGCTGACCTGCTCCTCCTGCCGGCCGAGCTGGCTCCAGACAGGTCGGGGGATGAGCGTCTGCTCGACGCCCGCCTCGAAGCGGTAGCCGGCAGCCCGGGCCTGCTCCCAGGCCGCGCGCAACTGGTCGGCCGGGTCGAGTGGCGCGCCGGCGCGGGCCAGGCCGGCCACGGTGAGGGTGAGCAAGAGGATACCAAGCACCAAGGAGCCCAGCACAGGCCAGGTTCTGTGGAAACGGGATGGGAAGGCGTGCATCGTCTTCATAGCAGACTCCTTTGGATGCTCATTAGTGCGTACTGCGTACTGCGTGTTGCGTATTCTCCGTAGTGACGACTTCAGTCGTACACAGCGGGGCTGAAGCGACTGAAGTCGCCACTACGAGCCCGCCTTGTGCTCTGCGTTCGCCCTGGCTCAGGGCGCGGCGTTCTTCATGGTCAGCGGCAACCAGAGGCGCGAGACGATCCGGTGCAACTGCACCGCCGGCCCGGGCCGCTCCACGTTGCCGGCCACGTCCGTTGCCCTTGCCAGGATGAGCGGGGCTGCCTCATCCTCGGGCAGCGTGCCAGCAAAGGCCCACAGCCTGGCGGATGGCTGATGGCGAATAGCGGACAACTGCTGGCGGATAGCCGATGGCAGCTCCAGAACCGTTCCATCTTCCATTCTCCACCTTCCATCTCCCATCTCCTCGTCAGCTACGACCGCGTCGGCCCAGGTGAGGCCGGCATCCAGGCTGACCCGGACCTGCGCCACGCCCACGCCGTCCTCACTCCAGCCCCAGACCAGCACCTGCGTCGTGCCGGGCTCCAGCCACGTACCGTCGGCCGGGTAGGCGATCTCGCTGGTGGGCGCTATGGTGTCCACGACGACGGTGACTGGCGCCGAGGGCTCGCTCACACTGCCAGCGGCGTCCACTGCCCGCACGGCAATCCGGTGCTCAACCCCCTCCTCGTCCTCCGGCAGTGACCAGCGGAAGTGCCAGTCGTAGTCGCCATCCGTCCGCAGCAGCCCGTCTGCCCGAATCCAGTAGCCATCGTCCACCCGCACCTCGACTTCCTCCAGCACACCTTCTTCTGGGAATAGATCGAAGGCCGTGCCGGTGAGCAACAGGCTCTCGCCGCCGGCCACACCTTCCGGCGGAGTGATGGTCGCCACAGGCGCGACACCATCAGCGATGAAGGTGGCCGCTGTCGGCGGGCCGACGTTGCCTGGCTCGTCTATCGCCCGGACGTACACGGTCAGCGTCCCCTCAGTTGGCACAT
>JBHHXF010000049.1:0-13176 GCA_046756905.1 Anaerolineae bacterium
CGCTTCGCTGCGTGCCTTACTACGAGCGCCGGCCTCACTGCTCCGTCCCGTACTCCTGCAGCAGCTTCTGGAACTTGGCCTGTGAGCCGGCATCTGGCAACACGGCTTCGACTCCCAACAAATCACTCCCCGTCACCTTGAGATACAACACCGCAAATGCGGCAACTCCCTCGATCAGATTGAAATTGCAATGGCCGTAGCGCAAGGCCGGAATGTTGCTATGCTTCAAGCTGGAGCCGTTCCAAAACGCCTTCCAGCGGTACAGCGGCTCGTGCCAATAGGGCACGAAGGGATCGCCCGTGTTGTGGAGCGTGACCAGGGGAGAGGTGAGACGACCGGATGTCTGGTAGTACGCCTCGATCTCGTCCAGCGCGGACTGGTCAGCCTCAAAGCGTTGGACCTCGCGATTGAGCCTCCAGTCGTTGTAAGAGCCGTGGTAGACGCGATGGCTGTTATCGAAGGGCTGGCCCTTCAACTTGGTGATGCCGTCGTTGGTGGCGAACACGTTGTACCACAACAATCCCAGGATCGTCTCCTCCACCGAGGCGGCGTTGCGCCTGTCTACGGAGGCATGGGTGGCGCGCAGGAGTTGATTGGTTATCCGCTGGTTCGACCGGATGGCGTTCTGGATGGCCGGCGCGTAATCCGACTCCCAGTTCTCCATGACCTCCTGCGGGACGTTGATGGGGCTGCCCGGAATCACGTCTGGGAAGAAGTAGTCGAACACCACGCGGAAATCGCCCCAGTAGTTTACCTGCCGGCGAAAGTCGCCGACGGGTCCGCACGCAGCCAGTCCACCGTCGAACACGTCCGGGTACTGCTCAACAGCCAACGCCGTGACAATGCCACCTTCCGACCCGCCTACCAGGTAGACCCGTCGCGGCTGACCATGCGTCTGGCTGAATACGTTCACCAGATCGCGCACGTCCGCAACCCCTTCGCGAATCGCCAGACCGTTGGTGCTGTAGCTGGTCGTGGCGAAGGCGAAGCCCAACCTGTTGGCAATCTCTGACATGGACATGCCGCCCGGCAGCTTCATCTGATCTTCTGGAATCTCCAGCGGATCGTCCGGGGCGACGTAGCCGTGGGCGAAGACCACCAGGTCGCCGTTCCAGGCATCTGGCGCCGGCATACAGATGCGGTAGAGGGCGCCGCTGGATTGCTGCCCATCCTCGCAGGTGCTGGCAGCACCAACCGTTGTGGCGACTTCAGTCGCTCCGGCATGGCGCTGAGCGACTGAAGTCGCTGCTACGACTGTGGGCATGGCCGGCAGGCTTGCGACGAGTAGCGTGATCGCCAGAGTCAGTCTGGCCAGTCGAGGCATTACTCGGCTCCTTTCTAAATCACAAGGTCGTGGCGCTGGCCAGATACGACTGTGCGGAGCGTTCCTGGCCAGATGTAGTTGGTCTTGCCCGGACCATGCACCTGGATCCCTGTCAGTGCTGCGTAGTCGCTGTGGGCCGGGTCTACTGTCAGATCGATCATTCGCTCTAGATCTTCGACGATTACCTCGTGAGCCAGTTTCGTTAGGGCTACCAAGTCGCTTGCCTTAGAGCCCTCAATCTTTGGGAAAAGGCGTTGCTTGAGCAGGCTCTGTTCTACATCGTCCGGGTCGAACGCCAGACTCAGCCGGCCTCCGGCCAACTCTTGCTGAAAGGCGATCAGGGCACCACAAGCGTGGGAGGGCTCCTGACGCCCCTCTCGTGTACACAGTCCGATTCCCCCGGCGCTGTCGATGGCGACGTGGGGCAGGGCGAAAAAGACGTATCTCTCGCGCCCATCCATCCTGGGCGCGTGGTGCTGAGCGGCCGAGAACCCGGTCTTGCCGAGGAACAACATGCCGGCCAGGCCGGCGAAATTGAAAGCTTCACCCCACGTGTGCTGGATCTCGTCCACCAAGGGGCGGGTCAGTTCGTCGCGGCAAACGCCAACGCAGGCGATGGTGTTGGGCTCGCTGAACCCGTGGCGCAACAACGCCTGATATGTGCGTCTGACAAACTCGGATTCGGGCATGGCGTTGGGGAAATGTTGGTTCAGGGCGCTTCGGAAGCTCATCGGGCACCTCCTGTGGGAATGATCAGCCGGCGGATGGACTACCAAGATTATGCCACGAAGCTGGGATGTCCGTCAACACCTCGCCCATAGTTGACGAACCACCCCAGTTCGAGTATCATCAGCGGCATCATGCAGGAGACGACGACCTATCGACCCCAGGCCGGCCCGCTGCCTACGTTGAGCGCGCTGGTGCGGGCCATGCGGCCCCGGCAGTGGCCGAAGAATGCCTTCGTGTTCGCCGCTCTGGTCTTCGACGGCAAGCTGTTCGACATGGGTCTGCTCAGCCGAACCGTGCTGGCAGCCATTCTTTTCTGTCTGGCTTCCGGCGTCGTCTACCTGATCAACGATCTGGCGGACATCGAAAAGGACCGGCAGCATCCCAGCAAGCGACATCGACCACTGGCGTCGGGTCAGCTCAGCTCGACGACGGCCGTGATTGCGGCTGTTGTCATCCTAGGCGGGAGCCTGCCTCTGGCCTTTTTGCTCAGCATCTCGTTAGGCGTCGTGCTTGCCGGCTATCTCGTCCTGCAGGTGGCGTATTCCTTCGCCCTGAAAAACCTGGTGATCATTGATGTGCTCAGCGTCGCCGCCGGCTTTGTCCTGCGCGCCGTAGCGGGGGCCGTGGTCATCAACGTGATGATCTCGCCCTGGTTGTACGTTTGTACGACTCTGTTAGCTCTGTTCATCGGATTCAGCCGGCGCCGGCACGAGCTGGTGCTGCTGGAAGGTGAAGCCGCCAACCACCGGGCCAGTCTCAACGAGTACAGCACGTACCTGCTGGACCACATGATTACCATCGTGGCGGCCACCACCGTGATCGCTTATTCGCTGTACACTTTCCTTGCGCCGAACGTGCCGGCCAACCACGCCATGATGCTCACCATCCCCTTCGTCCTGTACGGCATCTTCCGCTACCTGTACCTGATCCACATTCAGAACGAGGGGGGCAGCCCCGAAGAGATGTTCCTCACGGACAAACCCATGATCATCAACATCGTTCTGTGGGGTCTGACTGTCGTGGCTATTCTGTATTTCCTGTAAGTATCTGAATTCAGAGGTTGTACAATGACGACAAAAACCCGAGCAACCATCGAAGACCTCTATCACGTGCCAGACAACGGCAAAGCCGAAATCGTTAACGGAGGACTGGTCCTGATGTCACCATCTGGTGGAAAACAGGGCCGTGCGGGCGGCAAAATCTATATCAGCCTGGATCAATACGAGCGCCAGACGAAAAGAGGCTACGCCTTCCCCGATAATGTCGGATTCATCGTCAACTTGCCCCATCGCGACTCGTTCAGTCCGGATGCCGCGTTCTACATTGGTAAGCCTCCCGATCTGAAGTTTGTCGAAGGCGCGCCGGTTTTTGCTGTTGAGGTCAGAAGCGAAGGTGACTATGGGTCGGGAGCGGAGCGGCAGATCGCGGAAAAGCGCGCAGACTATTTCGCTGCCGGCACGCTGGTCGTGTGGGACGTAGACTTACTGAGTGAAGATGTGGTCAAGGTCTACCGTGCGGCTGACCCTGATAACCCGACCATTTACCGGCGAGGTGAACTGGCTGAAGCCGAGCCGGCCGTACCTGGCTGGACCATGCCGGTTGACGATCTGTTCGTCTAGTCTCACGTGATTCTACAAATTCATGAGACCCGCTCGTAGACGGCCAGCGTTTCGCGCGCGGCCCGTTCCCACGAGAACTTCGCCGCCTGCTCCAGGCCGGCCTCCCTCATCTCCGCCCGCAAATCCTCATCCCCCAGTGCCCGCCGGAGCGCCGCCGTCATGTCATCGACGCTCATCGGATCGAAGTAGCAAGCCGCTTCCCCGCCGATCTCCGGCAGGCTGGAGGCGTGGCTGCTCACCACCGGCGTGCCGCAGGCCATAGCTTCCAGCACCGGCAGGCCGAACCCTTCGTAGACCGAGGCCATGACCAGCAGCGTAGCCGCACTGTAGATCACCGGCAAATCCGCGTCCAGCACATAGCCCGGAAAGAGCACGACGTCTTCCAGGCCCAGCGCCTCGATCTGCCGGAAGAAATCCTCGTACAGCCATCCCCGCGTGCCGACCACGACCAGGTGTAGGTCTGGATCATCCACGCGCAGCCGCACCAGCGCTTCCAATAGGCGAGACAGGTTCTTGCGCGGCTCGATGGTTCCAACACCCAGGAGAAACCGGTCCGGTAGATGGTATTCCCGACTCACCTGAGTCACGGTGACCGGAGAGGCCGGCTGGAAATGCGCGGCGGCTGCCTCGTAGACGACGGTGATTTTCTCCGCCGGTGTGCCGTAGTGCTGGATCAGGTCATTCTTGCTCGACTCCGAGATGGTGATGATGGCATCGGCGCGGCGCGCGAAGAGGGGCATGGCCGCGTTCAAGAACCAGTAGTTGAGCCGCTTGTGGTGTCGGGGCAAGAGCTTGAAGATGAGGTCATGCACTGTCAAGACAGTGGGTACGTCGTGAAGTGGCATCAACAGATGTTCTGTAGAGTGGTATAACTCGGCATCGGGAAGGAGCCGGTCGAAGCCGACGTCAGCAAGTTGTCCCAACCACACCGCCATGCGCCACGGCTTGTAGCCCAGCGGCACGGACTGCCGGGGCAGCCCTTCAAGGCTGGTCAGCTCCCAGTGGCGGCCGGCACGGTTGTGAAACAGAGCCAGACGCCCCGGCTCTTGACGCGCCAGCGCCAGCGCCAGGCTTCCGGCATATCGACCCAGGCCGGCCCGGCTGTGTACTGCGGCTGATACGTCGATGTACGTGTACAATCCGCTATCCAGTGATCAGTGATCGGTGATCAGTAAACAGTGATCAGTATCCAGCATTCAATCAGTCTGATTACTGATCACTGGCCACCGACCATACACCTCTGAAAGAGTGCGCAAACGCGCGCCGATCTCATCCGTGAGCAGATCGGGTGTGTAGCGCCAAGTCCAGTTGCCGCTCGCACGGCTGGGGAAGTTCATGCGTGCCTGGTTACCCAGGCCGAACACGTCTTGCAAGGGTACGATCGCTGTGTGAGCTACGGAACTAAGCGCCAGCCGGATGAAGTCCCAATGGATCTCGCTGCCGTCGCTCCCCAGATACTTCAACACAAAGGACTGCTCCTTTGCGGGCCGGCTTTCGAACCAGCCACATGTCGTGTCGTTGTCATGAGTGCCCGTGTACACAGCGCAGTTCCGTTCATAGTTGTGCGGCAAGAACTCGTTGGTAGAGTCGGTGTCGAAGGCAAACTGGAGCACCTTCATCCCAGGGAATCCGAACTCGGCCCGCATCTCCTCGACCTCCGGCGTGATGACGCCCAGGTCTTCGGCGATGATAGGTAACTTTCCCAGCGCCTGCTCGACGTGGTGGAACAGTTCAGCGCCTGGCCCCTTGACCCAGCGGCCCTTGACGGCCGTTTTCTCGGTGGCCGGTACCTCCCAGTAAGCCTCAAAGCCCCGAAAGTGGTCCACCCGGACAATGTCGAACAGCCGGAACGTGGCGCGAAAGCGTTCAATCCACCAGGCATAGCCGGTCTCGGCCATCACGTCCCAGCGGTATAGGGGATTCCCCCATAACTGACCGGTGGGGCTGAAGTAGTCCGGGGGAACGCCGGCCACCACCGTTGGAGTTCCATCCTCATCGAAGTAGAAAAGGTCCGGGTTAGACCAGGTATCGGCGCTGTCGTAGGCCGCAAAGATGGGTATGTCGCCAATGATGCGAATTCCCCGTTGGTTGGCGTAGCGCTTGAGGGCCAGCCACTGCCGGAAGAACTGGAACTGCAGGTAGCGGTGAAACTCCATCTGATTGTTGAGTTCTCTGGCCACCGCCGAAACCGCGTCCGCATCGCGCGCGGCGACGTCTGCGTCCCATGTGTTCCAGGCAGCGCCGTCGAATATATCCTTGAGTGCCATGAACAGAACGAAATCGTCCAGCCAGTCGCGGTACGCGTCGCAAAACGCCATGAACTCGCCGCGCTGGGCCCACGATGCGTGGGCTTTGAATCGTTTGAACGACAGCCGCAGGAGCGTCATCTTGCAGTCGATGACTCGCCCGTAGTCCACGCTATTAGCCGGCAATCGCGGCGTGTCCGCAACATCCGTCGATGAGAGAGTGCCTTCCTTGACCAGTTCATCGAGGCTGATCAGCAGCGGATTGCCGGCAAAGGCCGAAAACGACTGATACGGCGAATCGCCGTAGCCGGTGGGACCCAGGGGCAGCACCTGCCACAAGCGCTGCCCGCTGGCGTGGAGAAAATCCACGAACTGATAGGCCGGCTCTCCCAATTCGCCGATGCCGAAGAGGCCGGGCAGGGATGTCGGGTGGAGTAGAATACCGCTGGATCGGGGGAATGTCACGTTTCGACCTTTGGCATGGATGGGAAAACGAAGATCGAGCGTTCTCGGTCCCCGGATGCCTGCACGTCGCGATACAACGCCAGGACCTGATCGGCAATGCAAGACCAGTAGTAGTCTTGCGCGATTTCCACGCCGCGTGCTCCGAGTTCGTCGCGCAGATCGGGCCGGCTGAGGAGCAGCAGCATCTTCTCGGCCAGTGCGTCGATGTCCCGCTCTGGAATCAGGAAGCCCGTCTCGCCGTCGCGGACGATAAACGACAGACCGCCCACATCTGATGCGATGACTGGCGCACCACAGGCCATCGCTTCCAGCGCCACCATACCGAAGGACTCGTACCGCGACGGGACGGCGACCATCTCGGCTGCCGAGTAATAATACGGCAGTTCAGTCTGATCGCGCGAGCCGAGGAACGTCACCACGTCAGTGATGTTCAACTCTTCGCGCAGGCGGTCCAGCTTGCGCATCTCAGCGTCCATGCGTTCAGGCTCGGCCTCGCCACCGATGATGCACACGCAGAAGTCCTGGCCGAGGGACGGGACCTGCTCGACGACCCGGGCCATGGCTCGGATCAAGGTGTCAAGCCCCTTCAGCGGCTCAATCCGACCGACGAACAGGACCATCCGATGATCGGGTGGCAGTCCCAGGTGGGCCTTGGCTTCGCACCGGGGGATCGGTCGGAATAGCTCAAGATCGACTCCCGGTGGGATGACCGAGATCTTGGTCGGGTCGGCCCCGTAGAAGGTGATCATCTGCTCTCGATCACGCGGCGTCGCGGCCACCAACCGGTCCGCAAACTCGACGATTTCTGTCTCTACTGTGACCCGCTGGCCAATCTCCTGCTCGGCGCCCGTCTGAGCCACCAGGTTTTTCAGATGTCCCAGCGTGTGGAACATGTGCACGATTGGCACGCCAGGCCAGTCGGATTCCAACATCCATGCTACCCAGCCGGAGAACCAGTAGTGGCTGTGGATCACGTCGTAATGGACGTCCTCTTCGTTTGCGAAGTGGCGCACGCCATCGACGAAGGAGGGCAGGTTCTGCCAGATGACGGGCTTGGAGGCCGGCGCTTCCGGACCAGAAACCACATGAATCACCCGCACGTTTGGCCCCAGGTCCGTATCGTCGATGTGCGGCACATCGGGGTTCTCGGACCGCGTGAAGCAGTCAACCTGCACGCCGCGCCGGCCCAGCTCTCGGCTCAACTCTCGCACATAAACGTTCATCCCACCCGTCTTCTTACCGCCCAGGGCAGCCAGCGGACAGGTATGGACGCTTAGCATTGCAATGCGCATATCTGAATATCTCACGGCTCCAGAATATCGAAGACGTGAAACGTGAAACGTGATGACCTTGATTCGTCGCAAGTCTTCACGCTTTACGTTTCACGTTTCACGCGCGACCTGCACGATCACTTCTCCACGGTCAGGCGGTACACCAGGGTGTCCCTGCCCCCAAAACGATATTTGTAGTTTTCGTCGCCCCGGAGGAAGTCGAAACGGTGTTTGCCACGCTCGATGGCGCTTTCGACGTGGAAGGCAGTCAGAATCCAACCGGGACTCAGAGAGGCGTAGTACCCCTCGGCTTCATAGCCCGAGTTGTAGAGCAGGATTTCGTCGCTGTAATCGAAGCTCAATGTGGCAGCTACCGGCACGCCGTCGAACTGCAACAACGCCAGTTCCAGCCACTCCCGCTCGGCCAGCGTGCTGGACATGGCCCGGAAAAAGCTCTTCATCTCAGTGTCCATGAACTCGGCCTTGTCCGGGTGGCTTTTCTGGTGCAGATCGAAGAAAACGTCCAGGTGCTTATCCATCTCGTCGGGAGTGCGGACCAGTTGCCAGTCTACGCGGACGGTGCGGCCGGCCTTCCGAATCTTGCGGCGCACCTCGCGCCGATCCTTGCCGTTCAGCGTCGCCAGGTACTCCTCCCACGAGGCCGGCAGTGTGACAATCGGACACACATCTTCGACTTCCAGCGTGACGTTGTAGCCTTGTTCCTCGGCCAACTCTGCCAGCAACGTGCGGGTCGGAGATGCTTCGGGGATGTTGCACAGGCTCAGGACGTCCCAGTCGATCTCCCCGCCGGCCAGCGTGTCCATCACTGCCCGACATACCTCCTCGACATGCGCCCGATCGGCGATGATGTCGAGATAATCCGAAACGTCAAAACAGCCAACAAACTCCATGACCCGCCGGCCGGCACTGTCCACTCCGCGATACAACGGGGCGATTCCCATCAGCGTGCCATCGTCGCTCCGCACAGCGATGAGAAACAAGTCGCCCTCGCCCAGGTGGTTCCACCACACAGTCTGCCATTCGTGGGTCAGGAAAATGGTGTTGGTCACACCCCGACTGACCAATCCGTTCCACTCGTCTTGCAGTTCTTCAAACCCTCTTGCGTCACCGAAAACTTGAACTGGCATTCACATCTCCCTTGGCGGCCTTGAAACTTCAGGGAATTATACCTTGCTCCAACCCAGCCGGCAAGCCGACGGCGATGGCGATAGTGATAGCGATAGTGATAGCGACAGCGACAGCGATAGTGGTAGGCCCAGAGACGATCCATCTCTGGCTCTATCGCTATCACTATCACTATCACTATCACTATCGCTGCTGGCTTGGCCAGTTTGGTCGAACGTGTTACAATTTGCTCATGCAGTTTCGCCGTCGAACGGGTACTATCATCGTGGTACTCATACTCCTGACCTACGCCGGCGCGCTTCAGATGCTCAGGCCGTGCAGCTTGATGGACGCTCGGCCTGTCGAGGCGCAGGGCTATCCAGCCCCTTCGGCAACCCACGCCGCTTACCCGCCGCCGGCAGTGCCAACTGCAACGCTGCACCCGACGAACACTCCCCCGCGTGGAACCCCGTCTCCCACCGTGCGCCAGGCGCCGTCCATCCTGCCGACGCCGGCTACGCCGACGCTGCGGTCAGCCACCAGCCCGACAGCCACGGCCGTCACCGGCTCGGTGACACCCACGGCCACCTCGACATCGGACGTGGTCATCGTGCTGCCGCCGACCGTGACACGGCGCGCGCCGGCCGCGACTTTAGGTCCAATACAGCAGCAAGCTGCGCCGGCGACTGCCCAGGCAGTCACCGTGACCACCACCCGGACGGAAGAGCCAGTGCCAACCCCAACTGCGGAATCTGACCTTCCGTCAGCCGACCTGCTCCCCCCGGTGGCGAATCGGCAGAGCGGACCGGGCGTGCTGTTCACCCTCCTAGCCGGCGCCGTTGTGGCGGCTCTCGCCTGGTGGATATGGAAAAAATGGCTCGCGTCTGGTGCGGATGCCATGCCGGAGAACCCGGAGGAGCCGCGCTAACTTTTCAACATTCTCGTCTGAAATGTTTGACATTTCGGGCAGGGCGGGCTATAATTTCGCCTGCATTTTTCACATGGGGAAGGACTTTTATGGCCGTTCGGAGAATCGTGACAATTGATGAAGGCAACCCTGTCTTGCGGCAGAGGGCCCGGCGCGTGCGTGAGGTAACGCCGGCCATCCGGCAACTGATGGACGACATGGTCGAGACGATGCGCGATGCGCCGGGTGTGGGGCTGGCCGGCCCGCAGGTGGACGTGCTGCTGCGGGTGATCGTCGTTGAAGTTCCAAAGGATTTCGAGGACCCGGAGGCCGGCACCTGGTTGTACGCCCTGGCCAATCCCGAAATCGCCCGGATGTCGGAGGAGATCGAAGAGGGCGAGGAGGGGTGTCTGTCCATTCCCGGTTACTACGGCTATGTGAAACGGGCCGCTGCCGTGACGGTGAAGGGCCTGGATCGCAGAGGCAAGCGGGTCCGCATCAAGGCAGAGGGGTTCCTGGCGCGGGTCCTCCAACACGAAATCGATCACCTGGAGGGGATCCTGTTCATCGACCACATCAGCGATCCCGACAAGCTGTGGAAGATCGAACCGGAAGAGGTGGAGGCGGAGAAGATACGTGCCCTCGCCCTGGCGTGAGCGTTCAGTATCCAGTGAACAGTAATCAGTGAGCAGTGAACAGTCTTAGCCACTGATCACTGTTCACTGCTCACTGATTACTGTCTTTCCGCCGGCGATACTCGGTGTAGTTCCCCGGATACTCCGTCGCACAACCATCCTCTAACTCGATGATCCGATCCACCACCCGGTCGAGGAGGTACCGATCGTGGGAAATCACGAACACGGTGCCGGGGTAGTCTTCTAACGCGTCTTCCAAAACTTCGCAGGATGGAATGTCCAGGTTGTTGGTCGGCTCATCCAGCAGCAGGAAATTGGCCTCTTCCAGCATGAGCTTGGCCATCTGTAGCCGGCTCTTCTCCCCACCGCTCAGTTCTCCCACGGATTTATGCGCCATCTCCTTGTCGAAAAGAAAGCGCTCCAGGAAGCCGTAGGCCTGGCCCATGTACATCGGTTGCACACTGCGGACCTCATCGACGATCTCGCGATCCATGTCCAGCGTCTGGTGCTCCTGGGAGTAGTGAGCCGTGGTGATGCTAGGCCCCACTTTCACCTCGCCGTCAGTTGGTAGTTCCTCACCCAGCAGAATCCGGAACAGGACGGACTTGCCGGCCCCGTTCGGCCCCACCAGCCCTACTCGCTCGCCGGACCAGATCAGCAAATCGACATTCTCGAACAGGACCTGGGCATCGAAGACCTTCGCCAGGCTCTTCACTTCTAGGACTTTGTCGCTGCCTCGCTCGGCCGTCAGTTTCAGCCTCATGGTCCGGGGTTCCAGATCAGGTCTTTCGACTCGGTCCATCTTTTGCAGACGCTTCGCCATGCTGCGCCCCCGGCGGATGAACTTTTCGTTGCCCCGACTGAGCAGGCGGGCGATGGACTGCTCCAGCCGGCGAATCTCTTTCTGTTGGGCCGCATACCAGTGTTGCTGCTGCGCCAAAGCCATCTGCCGGGCGTAGGCGTACTCGGAGTAGTTCCCCGGCCAGACGGTGATCTTGCCGCCATCCAACTCGGCGATGGAATCCGCCACCACATCCAGCAGGTAGCGGTCGTGGGAGATGATGATGACGGCGCCGGAGTAGTCGGCGATGAGCTCCTCCAGGAATCGTTTGCCGGCCAGGTCCAGGTGGTTATCCGGCTCGTCCAGCAGCATCAGGTCAGGCTGCTGGACCAACACTTTCGCCAGGCCGACTAGCTTCTTCTGGCCGCCGCTCAGGTTGCGAATCGGCAGATCGAAGTCAGCGTCGGAGAAGCCCAGTCCGCGCAGCGTGCTCTCGACCCGCGAGCGGTAGTTGAGGCCGCCGGCCTCGCCAAACGCTTGCAGCGCCTTTTCATGTGCCTCAATCGTGCGCTGGAGCTTACGCGCATCGCCGTAGACCGCCGGATCGCCCATACGCTGCTCGAGCCGGCGAAGCTCCGCCTCCAGGGTGGCGACTGCCTGGGATGCGCTCAGAGCTTCGGAGAGAACCGTATTGTCAGGGTGCAACTCCGGTGTCTGGGCCAGGTAGCCGATGGAGAGGCCGGGCTGGCGGTAGATGGAACCGTCGTCGGGAAGCTCCGCGCCGGCGATGAGTCGAAACAGGGTGGACTTGCCGGCCCCGTTCGGTCCCACGAGCCCGATCTTCTCCCCCTTCTTGATGGACCACGACAGCCGGTCCAGCACAAGCTGGCCGCCGTAGTATTTGGTTGCGTTGGCGACGTTCAAGATGATCATTGGTGCTGCTAATTCTACACATGGCCGGCGAGGTTGTCCAAGGGGAGACGAAGCAGCCGGCCGGCGCCGCTCAGCCTGGCGATTGAAATCGCGGCAACCATCGCGAAGTCGGCGAGGGCCAACTTCTCAGTGGCAGGTGCAGTTTATGAACCTTGAGAAAATAATCCGGCAACAGCGTGTTACATCTCAGCCGGTGCCCGCTCATATGTCATTCCTCACTCCGCTAACGCTCCGTTCGGAATGACATATTGGTGTCGGTTCCCCGATTGATTCTTCAATCTTCATCAACTGTCCAGAGCATGACAGCCTGAGTAGCGGCAGCCGGATATTTGACAGCGCGTGCCGGCTGATTATAATCGCCCACGGCCTGACGCGTCAGTTCGGAGGATAGATGGGCACTGGATAGACCTCGGAGGTCTGCGCGGAGGTTCTCCTTATGATGTGCGTTGGCGAGGACTGTTCCTGAGTCCGAAGAAGGACTCATGGAGACCTCCGAGGTCTGTTCCCCCAGATGAAGGGAGATCAGGAATGACAACACAAGCCTCCACGGAGTCGAACGAATCTCATGAGGAACCGCGCGAGCCGCACGAGTTTCTTGAGCGCATCGAGACGAACTACGCCCAACTGCTGGACGCTCTCGCCGGCTTGAGCGACGAGCAGCTTGTGGCGCCCGGAATGACCGGAACCTGGAGCGGCAAGGACGTGATGTCACACGTCAGCCGCTGGGAGGAGGTGGCCGCGGCCGCGATTGAGCACCATCTGCGGGGCGAGCGGCTGCCGGGCGACTATCGCGACTACGAGGCGTGGAACGCCCGTTGGGCGGAAGAAGACCGCGCTTTGCCGCTGGCTGAGATCAAGCAGCAATTCGAGCAGCGGCATCAAACCCTGATGGATTTGCTGCACGGCTTAGCGCCGGAGCAGTGGAATCGCTATGTCCAGGCGTGGCTCAACGGCGCAACGTGGCATCACTACGAGGAACACGCCGGCTGGATTCGGGAGTGGCGAGCGCAGCAAGTCTGAGCCATAGACGTTCTGACTCGTAGTAACGACTTCAGTCGTTCAGACCGCCAAAACGACTGATGAACTTTGAGAATTTAATCCGGTAACGCGGCAACTCGCCCGGCCGGCGCGCCGACGAATG
>JBHHXF010000050.1:0-12800 GCA_046756905.1 Anaerolineae bacterium
CTGCGGCGTTGATAGTCTCCTCCTGCGTAGGCGCCTGCATGTCTGGTACTGCGGCTTCGCTATCCTTCTCGCCAACTTCCTCCCGCCACGTCCTCAACAACACCAGTTCCTCACCCACAACTTCATCATCCATTGGTTCGTCGCTACTGCTTCCAGTTGCCGGAAAGTTCATAGTGATCAGAATATCACCGTACACGACGACGGCCTCCTGATATCGTCCTTGTCGAACCAGGGAGTCTGCTTTCTGCAGCAACCGTTCAGCCTGTTGGGGCACCGGACGGCCGTCGCCGACCAGGCCAAGTGCAATGGCCTGGCGATATTTTTCCGCTGCTCGTGTGTCATCCCCTTTGTCATAATAGCGGCTACCGCTCCCGACGTACGCGGCCTGCAACAGCTTGGCGGCGTGCCCGTTGCCGTACTGGGGGGCCATGGGGTACACGTTAGCTAGATGCATGCTGGCCAATTCCCAACTCCCACTTCGATACGCTTCCAGGCCAGCCAGGTACTCTTGTGCCAGTTTGTTTTCTCTCACGGCCTGAGGATCCGATGGATCGACTTCCAGCGCTTTGGCGAAGAATCCAATCGCCGCCCTAAGCTGCTCGATTTCTGCGGTCGTGCCTTCCACAATCTTGGAAAGATGCCCGATGGCTGTTTGAAGCTGGTCGATGTCGTGAGTTGTGTCCTGCACTACTTCTGACAACGCCGTATCGGCCTGCTTCATGTAGCTCTTGACGAGCAGCTTGTTCACGGCGTCTGGTTTGTAGTCTGGCGCTGTCTCCCTGAGAAGCAAGAGCCTCTCGGTCGCCTGCCGCACGTCACCGGCCTGGAGAAGCCGAGTTGCTTGTTGAAACATGTTTGAATGCTCGCGAACAGTGTTCGCCCGCTGGATCTGGTCCTGGATATCTCGGAAGCTGGGGTCTTCTTGGCGAATTGCCTCCAGCGTCGCCATGGCCGATTCCCATTCCTCCTGCTCGATCAGGATGAGCGCCGTCTCATAAGACTGGGCCAGTTGCTGTCGCCGATTGATTTCCTTCAGGGCTGCATGAGCAGCCGCATTGTCGGAGCTGACTGCTAACACTTCCATGTAATGCCCTTCTGCCTCTTCAAGCTCCCCTGCGATTAGGAGAACTCTGCCTTCTTCCAAGAGCTTCTGAGTTTGCACAGTTGCCTGAATCTGCTGGATGCTTGGTACAATCTGCCTTTCGTAGAGTTTTTGGCCGAAGATGGTTACCCAGAGAGCAAGATTCACGAGTAAGATGGTCCAGACCCGTCGGCTGCGCAGAGCGCTTTGGCTTTGACGCCGCCGGGGTGGATTGTCACTCAGCCTGGCCTTCAAACGTGCTTGTTGCAGCAGGCTGGCGTACAGTTCCTTCTCCGGATATTGCTCCGCCAGCTTTGAGAAGTTTCCTACCGCAGCCTCCCACTCGCCGGCTTGCAGGTGTTCAAGCCCCTGGACCTGTAGTACGTCTTCAGTCTCAGAGACACCGTCGTCCTGCTTTGAGCGATTGAGTGAGGTTGTGGATGACATGGTCCAATCCGATCTCTATAGGTGCTTAAACAGTTCGAGCATCCGAGGGATGGCCGGCCCCAATATCACGACAAACATTGCCGGAAAGATCAGCAACACCAACGGAAACAGCATCTTGATCGGCGCTGCGTTTGCCAATTCTTCGGCTCTCTGCCGGCGCATCAACCGCATCTGATCCGACTGAGTCTTTAGCACAGTGCTAATGCTCAGCCCCAACTGGTCAGCCTGCACCAACACGGCGATGAAATGCGACATCTCCTTCACGCCAGCCCGGCGGGCCATGCCCCGCAGCGCTTCGGCTCGCGGCACACCAATCTGGGTTTCGCGGACAGCCTGTCCAAACTCATCGGACACCGCATTGTCCCATTTCTCACTGATCGTCTGCATGGCACCGTCCAATCCCAATCCGGCGCTGACGGCAATTGACAGCATGTCCAGGGCGTCCGGCATCCCCCGGCGTATTTCGTCGCGACGCTCCCGTGCCTTGCGACGGAGCCAAAAATTGGGGATCAGCGATCCACCCACTCCGGCTCCCAAACCAAGAAGGACAACCTGTAGGATGCCTTTTTCACGCATAAAGAGCAACGCGGCGAAGATGACGGTGACAGCGATCCCGATGATGAGACGAACACCTAGGAAGTCACTGACTGTCATATCATTGGGCTGGCCGGCTCGCTCCAAATTGAGCTGCAGGCGATCCACGTTCCGGTGTGGCATAATCTGGCCCAGTCGTCGAACCCATGCGCGCAGGGCCGGCCGGACGACACGAGTCATGAAGGGCTGCTGCATCTCCAATTCCTCGGGTATACTTTGTCGGTTCCCGACCGCCGATAGCCGATCCAACAGCTCCCGTACCTGGCTCCGACGTCGCAGGCCCAACCAGAAACTGATCACGCTGGAGCTAACTAGAATACTGACAAGCAGTGGCAACTGAGCTAGATTTCCTGCCATGGGCTATACCTTGATGTCTACAATCCGTCGGATAGCCAGAAAGCCGACAAACTCCAGCACGAGGGCGATGGCTGGCACAATCAGCAGCCACCCTGGTTGAAACATAGGTGTGATGTAGTCAGGATTCAGGAGGTATATGAGGACCCCGAGGCCGACTGGCAGGCCGGCCAACACGTACCCGGTGTACCTTTGCTGAGTCGTGAGTACGCGGATCTCCCCCTCAATCCTCACTCGCTCGCGGATCGTTTCACTAATCGTATCAAGGATTTCAGCCAGTTCTCCTCCCACTTCTTGTTGAATGTTCACGGCCGTCACGATCATATCCAGGTCGTCGCTGTCGATCCGTCGCACGAGATTGGCCAGCGCCTCCGGGAGCGTCAGGCCAAGGCCAACTTCCCGCACAATTCGCCCAAACTCGTCCGAGGCCGGCGGTGGGATCTCGTCAACTACGATACTCAGGGCCTGTAGGAAGCTGTGGCCTGCTCGGAGCGCCCCCACGACCAGCATCAGTACATCCTCTAACTGACCGTTGAAAGCTTCCAGCCGCTTACTTCGTCGATGCCGGATGTAGAGTCGCGGGAGAAAGAAGCTGATCACTGCCAGGATGGCGCCTGCCCCCGGATTGTGAGTCCACAGAACACCCAACAGGAATCCAGCTAATACCACGGCGGCCCGGATCAGGATGTATTCGGAGACCGTCATGCGCAGATCGGCTTGTATGAGTTCTCGGGCTAACTCATCGGAGAAGTCTCGATCGGAGATGGCCCGATCCAGCCGGCCGACAATGAAAGACTTGCTTCGGGGGATCTCGCCCACAGCGCTCGTTGTTCTCCGTTGCCGGGCCAACTCAGCAGCAAGCCGCTGGTCAGGGTTGGCTTGAGACTCGATGAATCGTAAGGCGCCCACGAAGATGATTAGCACTGAGAGTGCAGCCGTGGCGCCGACTGCCAGAGCGGTGATCATGGATCCGTGACTCCTACCATCCAGATAAACTCGACAGCGATGCAAGCTGTGCACCGAACACCAACGTCAGCAGCGCGCCGGTGACCAGGAAAGGCGCATACGGAATGTAGCTCTTGCGTGTCTTTTTCCCTGAGAATAGCAGAAAGGCCGCGCTGCCGCCGCCGAAGAGAATTCCCAGGGTCAGGGCCGCGACCACGCCAGGAAAGCCGGTCATCAGCCCTATGAGTGCTGCCAGCTTCACATCACCGGCCCCCATCGCGCCGCGATAGGCTATCGCGATGAGATAGAACCAGGCGAAGCCAACTGCGCCCCCCAAGAGTGCCCTGGCAAGGGGTGGCTGGGCAGTGAGCACACTGACAGTCAGCACCAGGACAGCGGTGGGCCATAGCAGCGCGTTGGGCACCCATCTGTATGCGATGTCCAGAGCAAAGATCAGCAGGAAAACGCTGAAATACCCACTGATGATGATTGTCTGCACCGACGCACCATACTTCAACCACAGACCCGCAAAGCCTGCGCCACCCATAACCACCATCCATCGGGATAGGGGGGCGGATGAGCCGAGAGGCTGGGGAGAGGGGCTAAAGAGGAGAATGGGCGAATCTTGCTCCCTGGCCCGACGTTGGAGCAGCCAGCAGCCGGCCCAATTGAGAAAGATACCGACGACTACCCCGACAAAACCGTAACCGACCGCGGCCAATACCAATGCTATGCTCATCTCGTCCCCATTGCCCCCTAAGTACAGTGATCTGTGGTGGTTTCGCACGCACCCTCTCCCCAGCTCTCCCTGCCCACCTGCCTTTCTGACTCTTCTGCTTCCGCTGGCTCGCCATCATCTCACTACTTCTCTTGCCTCTGGTTCGCCTCTACTAATAACTCATCTTCTCTGGCCCTTCTGTCTGTCTCCTCATCATCCCGCAACACCGAACAGCCGCTTCAGCACGGGGCGACGTCCACGCAGCCTGACGGGAGTCTCCCTATCCGTAGTGAACCGCCCGGCTAGTTGTCCAACTGCTTTGCTGACAGGGCTTCGTTTGTGACTGATGACCAACGGAACGCCTCGGTTCAGACTGTACGTCACCAGGGGGTCGTCTTGGGGGATTTCCATGGCGACCTTACGCCTCAAACCCTCTTCGATGGCCTCGCGATCCAGCCCGCCCACCGTGGCGCGATTCACGATGATGTCGAATTTGCTCAACGGGAAGTCCAAAGATTCTATTAGCTCGAAAAACTGCTTTGTGTCTCGAAGACAGGTGATGTCTGGCACCAGCATCAACAGAACCCGATCCGCTGCCTCGAGCACGTCCAGGGTGCTCTCGGTTAGCACTGGCCACGAATCGACGATGATCCAGTCGTACATTGTCCGAAGCATTGAGAGCAGATTGGACACGGCCTGGGGTGGAAAGGCATCGGCCCGCTCAATCTCTGTCGGCGACAGCAAAACGTGTACACCCGACGCGTGAGAGGTCACCATGCCTTCCACCAGTTCAAGGTCTAGATCATCCGAGCGACTCAAGAGATCCATCAGATTGTAGTTTGCATGGACATTGAGAACCAGGCCTAGATGACCGAACTGTGGATTATTGTCCACTACAACAACTCGTTGATGAGTGCGCCGTGCCAGGACAACGCTCAGGTTAGCCGCCAGCGTTGTCTTGCCGACTCCACCCTTTGGGCTGTAGATCGCGATGACCGTTCCTTGTGCGGCGTGCTGCCGTGCCGGCGTCTCTGGTTCGATCTGGTTTCTCCGTGTCAGCTCCAGGCGTCGGATCTGGCCCAATGCCTGTGATAATTCGCCGTTCGCCAGGGGCGTGGTAACGAACCCGCGTGCGCCGGCGAGCATGGCCTGTCGCACATAGTCCATGTGTCCATCCCGGGTTACAGCAATCAACGTCAACGCCGGGTTCCTGGTTACCAGGTCTTGCATCAGAGCAAGTGTATTCGTATCTCCCAGGGCCTCATCGATCAAGATGATTTCTGGCTGTGTATCTCGGACAGCGGCCAATGTCTGAGATGATGAGGTGGCCGTGCCAACCAGTTGCAGGTCAGCTTCCTGCTCGATTGCATCGACAATGTCATCGCGAATCGCGCTGACATCTGCCACGACAAGCACGCGGATAGTGTTCACGGTATCTCCTAACGAAGGGAGTCCTGGGTTGAAAGCGGTCTCTTGTGCCTTGCCCTGAGCCGAGTCGGCAGGCTTTGGGTTCCTCATGGTTGTCGACTCGGTGTCAGGTCATACTTCTCTTTCAAGTACAGGGGGCTGACAGGCTTTGTCTCATATTCGGCATCGTCTTCTCGTGCGCGCAGCACAATATCGACGATACTATCAGTGTCCTTCAGATGTTTCAACAGCAGGGCATCTTGTGGATCCAGTGCTAGCAGAATGGACAGTGGTCCCGCCTGAGATCGACCCCTGTTTTCTTCACTCCTGGCAGCAGCCGGCAACACCACGGCCGTAATAGATACCTTTTGCAGAGCCCAGAATGTGACCATGTCTGTCTCTGTCTCACCGCCCGAATCTTCGGTCTGAGCCTTGGTAAACTTGACTCTCGTCGAGTACAGGATATCAACAATGTCCCCGGGCTGCAGGATGGCCGACTGGCTCATCAGATCGTCCGTGGGGAAGGCCATGACGACCTTGCCAGGTTCGATGTCGAAACTAACCTGCGGCCCCGGTTGACCCGGCTCGGCGATGCGACGCTCTAGCAGCATCTCGCCGGCGATCAACTGAGCGGTAGTAACTTTGCCGATGGCTGCCTCTTGATCCCGTACTGCGTTGGCAGGGATCGCCGAGAGTGGCATCTCCTTGGTGATTAGATCCTCTGCTATGATCTGGGTGCGTGGTGGTACATCCCGTGCGACGATCACCACCGGCGCCATTGGCTCGGCCTTCCCGGCCGGCTCGGCTGAGGTCGCTTTCAACATGGCCGCAAAGGCCAGGCCGCCGGCTACAACAGCGAGAAACAGACCGACAAGAAGCCACAAACATCCACCCCGTTGTTTCATCCTTCTAATTGCTCCCTGGGCAACTCTCACCCAACCTTGCGAAGGTTACGAACAGCCTTGCTCATAGAGCGATTCTCGACTTGCGAGGAGACTTCCAGCCCAGAATCTGCCCGCGAACCTTCGCAAGGTTTTCACTTCTTGCATTCTCAGAATTGGACCACGGAAACTGATCCGCGTATCGAGATGCTTTGACCACCCAAGATCAGCCCCATTACCGGTTGGAACTGGTAGATGACTGTAACCTTGATAGGGACGCCGGGTGAGACGTTAGTCATCTCGATAATCACCGTGCTCTGCGACAGATCTACCCCTGACTCGTTGGCTTCCTGTTGAACTCGGTCCAAAATCCCATAGCTGTCTGTTGGGTTGTACGCTCCATAGCGCGCACCCTCGCGGGCTGCGTTTACCACGACTGTGTACGCCTGGAACGCGCGGCCCAGGTCCAGCATGCCGGCCATGATCAGCACCAGGACAGGCAACAAGAGGGCCAGTTCGATAAGGCTCTGACCCTCTTGTGCTTCGCTGCTGGCCGCTTCTACGGCACCTTGCGTGTTCGATAGACAGAGACTAGTGTCCCTCATGGGTGTCAGACAACTCCATCTCCCGACGAAGAACCGTGGCTTGGTGGTGCCGCTGCTAATGGATCGAGCCAGTGTCTACAACGCAGATTGCAGCGTGCTCGCGAGGCTGCTGAGCGTTGTGCTGATCTGCTCGCCCATGACCACCACCGAAGCGATGGCAATGAGTGCGATCAGGCCGAGCAACAGGGCATACTCAACCAGGTCCTGGCCTTCCTCACGGCGGAAGGCAGTCGCCTGGGCCTGAATCCAGCTAATCAGAAAGAGCAACATGACAAAAACACCTCCTGTCGTAGGTTACTTGCGGGGACGGTCTAGCAGTCCTGTCCGCTGATTGGATATCCGAATTACAATGCAGATTGCAGCGTGCTCGCGAGGCTGCTGAGCGTTGTGCTGATCTGCTCGCCCATGACCACCACCGAAGCGATGGCAATGAGTGCGATCAGGCCGAGCAACAGGGCATACTCAACCAGGTCCTGGCCTTCCTCACGGTGGAATGATCTCGCCTGGGCCTGAATCCAGCTAATCAGAAAGAGCAACATGACACACACACCTCCTGTTGTAGGTATTGTGGGAGCGGATCGACGGCCGGACTTCCGTGTCTGGCTGAGTCGCCTTCCACACATCTCTCTGACTGACCGGCTTGACCAGGCGAATCCCATCTGGTATAACAATATCTGCGCTGGGTGTCCCGCACACCTGGTGTTTCTGGCCCCGATGGTGGCAGTCATCCGGGGCCTTTGCTTTTGCGGCCGGCCGTCGATCCTTTCCGCTCCCTGGTTGGATGAATCGATTACTCCGGGACTTGTGGTCTGCACTTGTTAATTCTGACCCACACGGCACAATGCTGCTGGGCCTCTCCCACTCTGTGGCCCCATTATAGCATGCGACACCCCGTCCCAGTGCGCAATCGCATAAACGTTGCATTAAGGACCTCTGAAAGAACTCTAAACCCAATACCTTTCAAATAAGACCTCGGAGGTCTCCGACATAGGCGCTCGGAGGCAAAATCGGCCTCAAATGGGCTTGAACCTGACCAGATGGAGGCACTTCTGAGACCTCCGAGGTCTGAACGTCGCTTATTTGAAAGGCATTGACTCTAAACCTGGGTTGAGGGTTGAACGTTACTGATTGAAGGTTGAGGGGGTTGCAGCAGGCTGAGGGTTGAGTCTCAGTAGATCCACATTTCGTTCAGAGGGGATCGTCAGGTCCCCGTTTGGGCCTGGATGGTTCGGCCAGGCTCACCACAGAGCCTGGCCTGAGGACCCTCCTGAGCGACGTCCTGAGCCTGTCGAAGGGCTAACCGAAGGGCCTGTCGAAGGGTTTGGCAATCCAGGGCGAGCAGAATTGGATCTACTGAGTCTACTGAAAAAAGTGGCTGGCCACTCGGTCTTACCGCACGGAACGCACAGACCGCGGAGATTGGGGAAGAACTCGGAAGGAAACTCAGCGTTCTCGGTGTGTTCTGCGGTGAGGTTCGGCTGTCGCGCTCGCTTCGGAGCCATTCCGATATGGAATTAGGTACCCGTGCCGAGGCACTGTCTTGATGTGTACCGGGTGGGATGGGTCTGGCTCGATCTTGACGCGGAGGTTTCGGATGTGAGCGCGTACCAGGTCTGGGTCGCCAGCATCCGGGGTATACCCCCAGATGTCTTGGAGCGCTCTTTTGATGGACACGATGCTGCCAGCGTGCTGCATCATATAGTAAAGGAGATCGGTCTCGCGGGGTGTTAATTGCTCTATTCTATCGCCAACGCTAACCTGACATGTGGTCAAGTCCAAGACGAGCGGACCGACCATGAGCTGGTTCGTGGCTGGCTGATTGGTGTATGTGCGTCGGAGTAGGGCCTCGATTCGCACGATGAGCTCGCGTAGATCGAATGGTTTAGTCACGTAGTCGTCGGCGCCCGCCTTGAACCCTTTCACTACATCGTCGATGTTAGCCTTGACTGTCAACAAGAGGATGGGTATCTTGGCCAGATCGGGAGCGGCCCGCGCATGGCGACATACCTCGAAGCCGTCCATCTCT
Source organism: Anaerolineae bacterium (assembly GCA_046756905.1). Classification (GTDB taxonomy): domain Bacteria; phylum Chloroflexota; class Anaerolineae; order Epilineales; family JAANWY01; genus JBHHTZ01. The sequence continues at coordinate 9,059 of JBHHXF010000050.1, forward strand.
GGCATGACAACGTCCAGCACAACAACATCCGGCTGGAAACGCTGCATCGCCGAGAGAGCCTCCGAACCGGTGTGGGCACTTATCACCTGATGATCCTCTCGCATCAGTGCCCGTTCGATTGTTGTGGCAAGGTCTCGGTTGTCGTCGGCAACCAGGATTCGTGCCATCCCTCTAAGCCTCTACGCCTTCAGTGGTCGGTTCGATGACTCTATGCGGACCGATGTCCATTTCCCGTCGGACAGCCTCCTCCCGCCTCTTCCTGTTGTGCAAATCCGCAGCGTCCCGCGAAGTGGTCAGTCGATCGATAAGGGCCTCCAGTCGCCGGCCAGCTCGTTCTATCGCCACCGCCGACCGATAGTTGGGGCCATGCGCCGGGTGGTGCAACTGCAGCAACTGGGCCTCTGCAATGATCACCGAGATCACGTTGTGGAGCTCATGCGCTGTGACAGGATTTGAGCCGTTCTGGGACCCATTGGTTCGGACTGGTTCGACCCTGATCGGTACGTCCCCCTCATCAACAGCCACAGATAGAGACGGAAGGCGAACACCGGCCTCTGGTGTCTGACCTTCCGTCGTTTTCATGGTAGTGTGACTTGACACGAGTCTCTCCCTCCAACGAATAGGGCCGCCTTACGGACCCGGGGCGTGCACAGGCCAGGCTGTGATTTCTGCAAGGGCGCCGGCCCGATCGTGCCGGCAAGGGGGCATGGGGGCGCTCGGTCAACTAACTTAGTACGACGTCTCGTCATCCAAGTGGTTACGTGCCCAACGTGAAAAATGGTGGCGCCAGGCCCTCAAGACGCTCCAATCATTTGAGTTGTCCGGCTTCACAAGTCAATAGCGCGCCCCCCAAGCGTTTGGTGGGGCGCGAAGTACTTGTGGGACCATCCTTCACAACGAATTCGCGTATTTTTCATGCTTGGCCGGCCACACTCCACCTAACCTGGTATATCATAGGTGTTGGAGTCCGGGTGCGTGGGGTATCGCTCGCAGGCAGACACAGCGAGCGCGTGCTGAGGTCGGACGCGACACTGGTTGCCGTGCAGCATGTCGATCACGTGAACGATTGAGAGAATTGGAGACTCTTGCAGCCATGAATCACGGTGTAAGCCAGCAGACAATCAGACCGGGAACACAAGCCGTTCCCGGAAGCCTACCGCAGCTCCGCATCAAGTATTTGTGGATGCTGTTGCCGGTAGCAGTAGTTACCTGGATGGGCTTAATGCATCCGTTGCGCAGACTAGATTTCTGGTGGCATCTCAAAATGGGGGAGATCATCTTCACCTCACGGAGTATTCCGCACACTGATCTGTTCTCTTTTACGCAGGCTGGCCAACCTTTCATATACCAAAACTGGCTGGGTGAAGTCCTGTACTACGTGGTATATCGGGTTGGCGGGTTACCGCTGCTAATATTCTTCAACACGGCGTTGCTATTGATGGCTCTGGTTCCCGTCTATGATCTGTGCTTGAAAGGCAACCGCCGGTTTCGCGTGGCCGTTCTGAGTAGCCTCCTGGCCGCTGTTGTACTGGGTCTGTACAGTAATATGCGGCCGCAAACATATTCGTTCGTTTTCTTCGCCGTGTTTTATTGGATTCTGTGGACGTACCGGGACGGTGGCCGCGACAGGCTGTGGGCGCTCCCGCCGCTCATGGGAATGTGGGTCAATCTCCATGGGGCGTTTGTGCTGGGGATCGTTATGATTGGCGTCATACTCCTGGCCGAGGGGGTTCGGCGGTTGGTGATGGGCGCAGATGCAGATACGCTGCCACCGGGTAGACTGGTGAAGCTGGGCGTGATCCTGGGCCTGACAGTGGTTGCCGCAGTCGCCAATCCGGAGACCTATCAGGTGTTTACCTATGTGCGTCAACTTCAGATTGACCCTGCTTCCCAAAAACTTGTGACGGAATGGCAGGTGCCTGATGTAAAGCAGATGAGCGACGTGTTGGTCTTTTTCGGGCCGTTCTTCGTGGTCATGCTAGCATTGCTGTATGCTCGTCGTCGCCCTAACCTCACTGAACTGGGCTTATTCCTCACGTTCTCGGTGCTTGCATTGGCGGCAGTCCGGAGCGGCATCTGGTTTGCGCTCATCGCCGCTCCGATCGTGGCCCGACGCGAAGTTGAACTCGACGTACCGAACCTGCATACGAAGCTGCGTGACTGGCCGTTCGTGGGTCGATTTGCCGGCCGCCCGGAAGGCCGGCCTGAGCGAACACCCGCGACATACCCTCGGCTCAACTGGGCAATTCTGACCTGGATGGTAGCATTCACCCTCATGCTCTCACCCTGGATTCGGCCGAACCTGGCAGTAGACCGCCTGAACCGACAATTGGTGGAGAGAAGCACCCCTGTCGGGGCTATGGACTACATTGCAGCTCACCCGCTTAACGGCAACATCTTCCATGCCCAGGGCTACGGAGACTATCTGATCTGGCGACTGTGGCCACAGCAGAGGTCGTTCATTGATGGACGGGTGCATCTGTACAATGAATCGTTTGTGCGAGACTACATGCTGACGTTCTATGACGACAACTGGGAGTCGCGCATTGCCAAGTATGACATCAAGTATCTGCTGTTGCCAAAGGACGATAGCCGGGCTGAGACTATGATCGAAGATGCGCAGGGCTCTGAGAATTGGGCGCTGCTCTACGAAGATGAGCACTCTGTCTTGTTTGAGAAGCAGGGCCAGTAAGGCGACGGTGTACTGCAATGAGACATCACCGACTGAGTACCATCTTGCTCCTGACTGTCTTGGCAATAACCCTGGGTGCTGCTACCACGACTACCGCCACCCCCCCGGTGACGGCCAACACAGCGGCTACCGGCGTTCCTGACACGCGTGGATCTGCGACTGTCCGGGACGTCAGTCTCCAGGTGGCCTCCACAGCCACACTGACTTGCGACACTGATGTCAGTGTTGACCTCAACGGGATAACCATTTTCAAGGATAGCGCTAACATCGGGTACATCGACACCATGTCGTGTGGCAATGGCGGGCCGCAAGTCGATCAGACTCCAGTCGAACTGTCTGCGTCCGGGCCAAACGCTCTTCAGTTGCTAAGCGTTAGCGTACAGGCGCCAGGGACTCCAGTTGGCACAACATTCTGCTTTATTCACTTACCCGCGAGCCAGGATCCCTGGGGTGTCTCGTTCAATGTCACTGTTAATGGGGGTGGAGGTGCTACTGCCAGTTGTGAGCCCATCGGCACTGGAATCGCAACCTTTCAGTTAGACTTCTCTCCCTTACCGACATCGACACCAACTAACACGCCGACGGTCACGGACACACCGACAGTGACTGGCACGCCAACCGACACACCAACAGCCACAAACACACTGGCCGCGACCAGCACCCCAACCAACACACCAACGATCACAGACACGCCGGCCCCAACCGATACGCCAACCAACACACCGACGGCCACGGATACACCGACGGTCACAGACACGCCGGCCCCAACCAGCACCCCAACTAATACACCAACAGCCACAGACACGCCGACCGCGACCAGCACTCCGACCAACACGCCAACAGCCACAGACACGCCGGCCCCAACCGATACGCCAACCAACACACCGACGGCCACGGATACACCGACGGTCACAGACACGCCGGCCCCAACCAGCACCCCAACTAATACACCAACAGCCACAGACACGCCGACCGCGACCAGCACTCCGACCAACACGCCAACAGCCACAGACACGCCGGCCCCAACCAACACCCCAACCAACACACCGA
>JBHHXF010000051.1:0-12758 GCA_046756905.1 Anaerolineae bacterium
ACCTGGACGAGGTACTGGTGGAGTATCCCCCGCAGACGACGCCGCGTCGCGTGTATCTCCCGCTACTGATGAAGGACTGGTTCGGCGAGCCGACCGTGAGCACCGACGTGACCTTCGCCGTCGTCGAAGGCGAGTCGCTGGCACTGGACGCCTACCTGCCGGCGGCCCCCGGCCCACATCCCGCCGTTATCCTCATTCACGGCGGCTACTGGCAGACGGGGGGCAAGGAGAGCCATTCCCGGCTGGGAGAGTGGATGGCGGAGCACAACTACGCCGCCTTTGCCATCAACTACCGCCTGGCGCTCGAGTTCCCCTTCCCCGCAGCGGTGGCCGACGTGCAGTGCGCCATCGCCTGGGTGCGCGAGCACGCGACCGAATACGACGTGGATGCCGATCGCATCGCTCTGATGGGAACCTCTGCCGGAGGGCATCTGGCAGCGCTGGCCGGCCTGTCTGCCGCTCCGTCCGCCCCTTCAGCATCCTGGCAGCCTTCCTGCGGCGACCCGGCGGCCGACCTGGGCGTTCAGGCAGTCATCTCCTGCTTCGGCCCTGTGGACCTGGCCTTCCACGCCCAGGAGAGCGAGCCGGCTGAGGGGATCGTGGCCGTCTTCTTGGGCGGCCAGGCCTGCCAGGACGCGCCGCAGCTCTGCGCCGCCGCCTCGCCGATGACCTACGTGACGGCGGACGCGCCGCCCACCCTCCTCATCCACGGCACCGACGACGCCGCCGTGAGCTACGAGAACTCGGCGCGGCTGTACGCGGCCCTGGATGCCGTCGGGGCCGAGGCCACTTACCTGCCTGTCGAGGGAGCGCAGCACGGGTTTATCATCGGGGTGCAAAGCCCCAAGGCGCAAATGGCTTTGGACGCCGTAGCGGATTTCCTGGCGGCGGCTTTCTGACCGCTAGAGATCTTGCTCCGGTGAGCCCTCGACGAGGTGTAGCCGGAGCGAACACGGGAAAGGAGGCAGGGTGAACGACCGAACCCCAAAATGGTTTGCCATGCTCTTGTTGCTCTTGGTGATCAGCGGATGTGAATGTGCCGCTGGACGGCATCAGCACAGGGCAAACCATGTACATGTGGTTCTCCACCGGAGAGGTGAAAAATGAGATACTCAAAACGTTACCTTTGGGGCCTTCATCGCCGACTCAGGGTGTGCGGGGGTGGACCATCCAACGCTGCGGAACGCGCCAGACGACGCCCTGGCCGGCGCACGCTTCTGGATGTGGTGTGGCGAGAACGACATCTCCACAGTGGACCCCAACAGAATGACCTGTGATGTCATGGAAGACGATATGCAACCCTACGTCGAAAACCATGGCGGTCAGGTTGACGCATTGGTCAAAGAGGAGGGGGAAGGTGTTTCTACCGATTGTCATTCGCGGCTGGACTGTCCAGCGGCGAATGCGATGATGGCTTGCTGACAACTCATCTGTGGGGGGGCATGGAAGAGGAAGCTGCCCGCGAGCAGGTTGGTTTTACACATTGTTCACACACATGTTACGCTCCGCCAAACCGCATGTGCTATCATGGGTAGACAAGAGAGAAGGAGAGCAGACGGGAAAAGGCAGGAAAAGGCAAAAGAAAGGTAGAAGGAGCTAACCATGCGCACTCATTTCGTCCTGTCCACCGGCCTGGCCACGGTGCTTATTCTGGCTTTCTGCGCCGTCCTCGCTGGACAGGCTGCATCCACCGCAGACTACACCCTGTCCACCGCCGACGGCCTGAGTCTCACCCTCTCTGCTGACGGCCAGGTTACCAGCCTGCAAACTAACGGCGAGGAGCTGGTGTCCGCGCCAGCGCCGGCCCTGCTGCTGCGCGATCTCAGCCACGCCGGCCACGTCACCGCCACCAACCTGCTCCCCAACCCCGGCTTCGAGGAGGGGCTGGCCGGCTGGACAGAGGTGCTGTCGAACAGCCCCATCGCGGCCGCGGTCGTCGAACAGCTCTCCCGCCACGGCGCGATGTCCCATGTGCTCGAGTTCAGCCTGGAAGGACAGCCCGGTCGTCGGGGTACCATCGCCTACGCCAGCGATCCGGTCCCGGTCGAACCCGGAAAGCGCTACCGCCTCGGCGCGTGGGCCAAGAGCAAGCAGGGCTACGTATCGCGGCTCGGCGGTAACGCTCCCAATCTGCAAATGAGGCTCTATCGCGAGATAACCCAGAACCCAAACGGCGTCTACGTGCAATGGCTGGACGACAACTCGGAGCTGCTGGGGGAGCCCGTGACCGTCGCGCCGCTGGTGCAAAACGCGCAGAACTGGCGCCTGTTGCGAGGCGAGGTCGAGGTCCCGGCAGCAGCGGCAAGCGTGCAGGTCGCCCTTGTGGCCTCGCTGCAGGACGAGGAGACCCTCTGGTTCGACGACGTCCAGCTCATTCAGAGCCCCGAAGAGGACGAGCCCCTGGGCGGAGAGGTCTCCTGGGCGGGGGAGAACCACCTCTCCCAGGCGATCACCGCCCACGACCTGCAGATCGCGGTGGAGTACGTGGCCCACCATGAGTTTATCGCCATCAGCGGGACCGTGCAGAACCTGCGGGATGAGGACCGCGCCTTCGACCTCACCCTCTCTCTGCCCGTGGAGGCGGCCGGCTGGCGTTTCTGGGACGACGTGCGTCACGCCCGGACGATCACCACCGGCGTCTATGACCAGGGGATCAGCGCCGTCAGCGACGGCTGGCTGCCGATGTCGCTCTACCCCTACGCCGGCATTAGCGGAGTAGTGGAGCAAGGGAGCAAAGGTGCAGGGGGGCGAGGGAGAGAGGGAGAAGGGGAGAGGGGGAGACAAGGAGAAAAGGAGATAAGAAGAGAAGGCGAGGAGGGGAGGGGAAGGTCGGACAATCCGCAATCCGCAATCCGCAATCCACAATCGGTGGGCCTCGCCCTCGCCCAGAACCCTCTGACGCCACAAATCGTCTGGCTGCGCTACGACGCCCGCGCTGGAGCCTTGCACGCCACCTTCCACCTGGGCATTTCGCCCCAGGCCACGGAGCTCCAGAACCAGGCGACCTTCGACCTGCGGCTGTTCCGCTTCGATCCAACGTGGGGCTTCCGCGACGTCATCGCCCGCTACGGCGACTTCTTCCCGCAGGTCCAGCGCACCGACTTTCCGTTCGGCGATTACTCGGACGGCGTGCAGGGAACTATCTTCCGCGATGACCCCGAGCAGATGGAGATGCTCCGGGAACTGCAACAGCAGGGGGTCTACCTGGCCGAGTACGCCATGACGACAGAGTTCTGGTTCCCCGCGCTACCCACCGCCGAGCACCCCCTTCGCCCCACGCTGCCCGAGATTCTGGATGTGGTAGATGCGTTCGCACTCCCCCTCTCCGAGCTCTGGGAGGAAGTACCAGCGCTGTCAGAATCTGCGGAATGGGATGCAAAGGCCAAGGGCGAGCTGGCCAAGGCGATTTACCACAGCGCGGTCATCGCCGACAACGGCGAATGGAACCTCAAGGAGGTGTCGAAGAGGGCGTTCCCGGAGGAGAACTGGTACACCATGTGGGGCGCCAACATGGATCCAGACCTCGCGCAGGGGCTGGGGCGCTGGACGCTGCTGCGGCGCATCGACCCCGTGTTCGACCTGACCGAGGCCTACGACGTACGGCTCGACGGGGTCTTGCTCGACCAGTTGGTGGCCTTCCCGGTGATCGACCGGCGGCCGGAGGCCGTCACGGGCGCCGACCACACCCTCGCTTTCAGCCCGGTCAGCTACGAGCCAGGGGTGCACAGCGGCTTTGCTATGTTCGAGTTCATGGAGACGCTGCGGGAACGCCTCGACCAGCGGGGCGGACCGCGTGCCATTACCGCCAACTGCTGGGGCATCGGCCACCCCAACTACCTGGCTGGGTTCATCGACTTCTACTACAACGAAGGCGGTTCCTTCGTCACTGGAAGCGCAGGGGGCAACTGGAGTCCCGAGATCCTGGACTACCGGCGGGCGCTGGCTGGCCATAAGCTTCTCGCATTCGAGAGCTTTGCCAGCGACGTATCCGTGGAGACGGCCCTTGAGTTCACTGCCCTGGCAAAGCTCTACGGCGTATATGTTGGTGTCAAGAATAATGAGGGGAGTTGGGATCCGGACGCCCTGGATATCGTGAACGCCGCCGCCGCGTTTGTGCGGCCGTACGCCCTGGCCGGCTGGGAGCCCCTCACCTACGCCCGGACGAACAGCGAGGACGTCTGGCTCGAACGCTTCGGCGGGCCTGAGAGCCCCGGGGTTCCCTCGACTTCCTTTGAATTCCCGGGAACTTGGGGGAACTCAGAGGAACTCATGGGAACTCAGGGTGGCCTCTACTTCGCCGTCCACAATCATTCCGAGGTCACCCGCACTGCCGCCATCACCATCGAGACGACACCGCTGGGGCTGAGCAGCCCGGACACGGCGATCCTGGCCGATATCGCCAGCAACGATATCCTACCCTTTACCATGGTGGACGGGGACATCGTCGTCACCCTGACGTTGGGGCCGCTGGATACGCGGGTGCTGAAGGTGAGCGAGTGCTGCGACTTCAACGACGACGCCCAGGTAGACGTGGTTGACATTCAGATGGTGGCCGCCGCATGGGGCGCTGCCAACCCGATCTACGACTTCGACGGTAGCGGCACGGTAGACGTGGCCGATCTGACCCTCGTGGCCGGCCGCTGGCGCAGGTGATATGGATTATGAGTCGCCGATGACTTGCTCTGACACCGGAGGTGAAAAGATGTTTAGACGATACGTGTGGCTCACACTGACCCTGCTGATGGCCGGCCTCGGCCAGGCTTCCATGTCGATGACGCGCTCCCTCCCGACGTACCATGCCGCCATGGCTGTGGACACGGCCACGGTGGCTGCCAACTGGCGCCAGCCCTGGCCCCCGCCAACACCGACCGTCCCCCCGACATTCACGGCTACCACTCGATGAGAGCGGAGAGAAGGGTAAGGAGTTGCCACGTGTGCTTGCCTCATGCTTGCCAGCAGCAGGAAGTTACCACTTGCCTCCTCCAATGCACCTGGCGTATGGTTATCTCTGAGTGGGCGTCATAGTCTACGAGCACAGCTCGCGACCGGCCGTCAAGGAGGATCAACCATGAGCCGCAGACAGCTTATTCAACTGAGTTGGCCGCTGCTGACCACACTGCTGGTGGCGATACTGGTGCGGAGTGCCCAGGCCGCACCGTCCGCTGCCTATGCCCATCAGCCGGCCTGGCTATCGCAGTACGACCGGGGCCTGGGTGAGCCCATCGGCCCGGTGGATATGAACGAAAGTACTCTCCCCTTCTCCCGCGCCTTTGGAGACACCCGCGTCTGGCCACAGGTAGACACACCGTCCTGGCGTGTTGGAATTCCGACAGCGGCTACACCTTCCCCCGCCCTCACGCCCCTGGAGCCTATATCCTGGACGATAGAGCCTGAATCATCAGCCGAAGCGCCGCTCATCCGCGACTTTGTGCTGGCCAGGATCGAAACACCCGTTCCCGGTGCAAGATGGTACAAAGTGGAACGGGTCACCGACTCAGAAGGCTCAGGTATCATCGAGGATGATCAGTATTACCCGAAATGGTTGGACCAACTGGAGAACGTCTTCAGATTCACCAGCACCTGGGGACAGAACAGCGCAGACAGCGGCCCGATCTACCTGCGTGTCAGCGCCTGGTCCGACAAAGAGGAGAACGGGGGTGTGCGGATCAGTGAATACTCGGACGTGGTTGGAGTGCATTATGATCATTCATTCGAGACCCTGGATTTTGACATAAAGGTTGGCGTAGACGATCAACGACCAGGAGAAGCCGTGTTGAGAGCTGTTCCTCGGGACGCGCAATTGGCCCAACAGATCGAGCACTACATCTGGTACTATTACGTCCCGGAGGATGACGGCGCGGGAAACATCGTATTCAAGACGAGCGGCGGTGCTCACGTAGCGGTTGAGCCTGAGCTTCGAGTTTCGTTCTCCGAGCCAGGCGTCAAGTATGTCGGCTTGTACGGTGCCTGGAACGGCACCTCCGGCCATGCCACCATCGCTACAGGTCTCCGATCGAGGCCGGCCCCCCGCATTAATGGTGTCTTCGTGCCCGTCGCTCTCGCTGTCGCGTTCGAGGGCGCTTCTCCCGATCCCGGCCAGGTCGGTCCCGGCTTCACCGGGCCGGTGTACCAACTGCCGCCCATCCCCGGCGACATCCGCTTCCCGCTTCTCAAGGACGAGATCAGTCTCTTCAGCGGCGGCAGTCTCTTTATGCCCCTGGGGGGAGCGAAGCCCATCACCGTGGAGGTGCAACTGCCCCAGGGCGTGGAGCTCCTGGATTATCAGCCGGCGAGCACCCCGGATCACAGCTATTCCGTGGCCGATGTTTCCGATGAAGTGACCGATGGCAGTCTCCCCAATGGCTACCGGCGGTATCGCCTGCTCAAAGACCAACCGGATAGGGATTGGTCTTACCTGAACCGCGTGTTGCCCATGTACTTCAAGTTCATCTCCCTGGCCGTAATTGGGCAGGAGGAGCTGTACATGCACCTGCGGGCCTACAACCGGCCGGAGGACAGGGCGCGGCAGGATAACTGGCAGGTCCTGCGCATCCGCTGCGAGGCGACCCCCGACGTGCCCCTGCCCCGGCGTCTCAGCACCGGGATCACCTGGGCGAGCAGCGACCTGTTCCCCGGCCCGACCGCAGACCCCAGCCTGAGCTTCCTGGCCACCTACCGAAGGCTGGGCTTCAATACAGTGCCCTTCGTGAGCAGCCACTGGCGCGATCCCGCCGTCTATCCCGAGCTGTACTACTTTCCCGAAGAACGCACCGGTCCGGAGTGGGAAGGATTGCTGTACGGCCCCGAGCACAGCACCTTCTACAACGGGTTCCAGGGCGAGGGCATGTTCTCGCTGCTCAAATGGGATGTGGAAGACATGGACGGCTTCGATTTTTCCGAATTCGGCTTAACGCCGGAGGAGTTGGAAGAAGAGAAGCGGAAATGGCGCAATGCCCTGGAATACTACGCCGACCCCGATGTGACGCGCCCGGACCTGGCCTATGCCGGCGTTTTCTTCCGACGCGATCTGGAGAATCTGGCGACTATGCTGGAAGCGGCACAGCCGGACTACATCTTCATTGATGCCGAGGATTTTCCCAATTATGACGAATGGATCAACAATGTCTCCAAGTCCATGAATGCTGAGGACAGGGGACTACCGGGCGATACCGACGAAGAACTGGCGGACCGCATTGCGCGTGAATTCCTGGAAGCCTTGGCGAATACCATTCGTGCCGCCTCGCCCGGCACGAAAATCGGATTCTATGCCACGGCACCCCTCTACGATTACGGCTACCGTGCCTTCCGCTGGGAGCATTTCCAGGACCTTGGGATCATTGCCCAACCTTCGGTCTATTCCATCGGGCATCTTCTCTATCGGTATGGCGAATTCATGCGCCTTAACCGCCAGGCCTTACCCCAGGGGTATGAACTGATGCCGTGGATCACGACAGGGACATACGGTGAGGTCGATACGGAATACGTCTTTGACCTGGTCACGCATACGTTCCTGAACGGTGCCACCGGTTTTTCCGTTTATTCCTTCTCCAATTTCGATGACATGGCGGATTACCTGAACATCGCCCGAGCCATTGCCGTTGTCGCACCGTACGAGGACATCGTCGTGGACGGTGAGCTCGCTTTTGGTGACATCAGCGACGTGGACAACGCCGTCGTGAGCGCCATGAAGTTGAACGGCGAGTACCTGATCGCCGTGACGCCGAAAGAGCCCACAAGACCTGTCTCCTTCACCGTCCACGCGGAGCACGGTTCCGACCCCCACGTGCTGTATGACCTGCGTCACAACACCCAGCAGGGTTACGCATCAGGCACGGTTCGTGTCACTGCTTCGCTGGACGAGGGCACCGTGTACCGGCTGGCCCCCGCACCGCCCTTTTCCCAGTGTGTGCAAGACGTCAACGCCAACGGCATCGGCGACGTGGTGGACATCATGACCGCCGTCACGGAGCTCGACTGCCTGGTCTACCTGCCTCTAGTGGCCGCCAACTGGCGCCAGCCGTGGCCTGCCCCCACCCCGACGCCGAGAAGTGTCGCCATCCGCAGCGATCTGACCCAGCCCGGCTCCCCCTTGCCGGCCCTGCTCAAGCCCAGCGCAAATCTGCACCCCATGTGGGGCGACCGAAATCAGGCTCCTATCGCAGGGTGGCAGAAGCAGGTGCCGCGCAGACAGGAAGGCACCTACCTCTTCTGGCTTGACCTCTGGCACATCGAAGATGGGGCCATGAACCTGGCCCAGGGCCGCTATCCCGACACCCTCGAGCGCTTTGCCGGCCCGGAGGCCAATACGTTCGTCTTGATCGGGCGCGTCCCGGCGTCGCTGCAACCCCCCGAGTGCCGGCAGCCGGACCCCGCCCATCCCCGCTGGGTGGGGCGATGTGCCCCAACGAGCTACGAAACCTACCAGAAGGTGCTCGAAGCCTTGCTGATCTATCTCTCTGTGCCCGGCGTGGTGATGCCCGACAACCAGGCCACCCAAATCCTGGGCATAGTCGGGCAACCCTCCCTGGGGCTGGACGGGTTGCACTACATCTTCTGGCACGAGATCAACAGCGGCCAGTGGAATTGGCGGGATGGCACGGCCAGTTGGTTCCAGCTCTACGACTACTGGATTGCCGCCGTGCGCGCCGTGCGGGCGGCCTACCCCCAGGTGCGCTTCACCGTGGGCACCAACTTCCAGGGCGATGCCTTCGAAGATGGCCACCCCGGTCCCCACGTGGAGCACTCCGAGCTCCTGGCCTTCCTTAAGGACCAGTTCCTGCCCTTTCTCAACGGTCGGGCATCCGAACGCATTCCGGACTACCAGTACCGTGCCGACCCGCCGCTGGACCTGGATTTCTACGCCCTTAACCTGCGGCGCAACGAGAACCATTTTTGGCTGAACGACTGGGATGACAGCAACGGCGATGGCCAGGGCTTCTTCGCCGAACTCACTGAAGTCTTCTCCAACGCGGGGTTCGATGGCATCCAGTACGTCAACTGGGCGCTCCAGTCCGGTCATCTGCAGGTGCAGGCGCCTGTGCTCCCCGAGAGTGGACCGGACACTCTGTACTGGGGCGCTGAACGGGACAGCGAAATCGGTGCTGCTGCTCAGGTGGCTCTGCAGCACGATGTCGAGCGCTCCCCCGTCATCGACATCTCCTACGCCTGGGCCGAGTTCCTGAGCGACGGGAACGAGACAGTGAACGAGCACTTGCCGTGGGACTTTCCGCTGTACCACGGTGCGACGGGCAATGCATTCACCTACGCCTACTACGCCAAGCCCACCTACAACGTGATGCGCCTGCTGGGCATGCAGGAAACTACCCGCGCGCCGGTGGAGATCACCGACAACGTGTCACCACCGAAGCGGGACTACGTGGGCTCTGTGGTTACCCGGGACGAGACGGGTGGGCACATGGTGGTCCTGCTGTGGTACTACATCCCGCCCGAGGACCTGGAGGGGGTGGCCGGCCGGCGGTACGAGAACCTGCGGGTCTACGCTGACACCCACCTGCGTACCGACCTGGAGGTGGTGCTCGACGGGTTGGGGGAGGGTCCCTACCGCCTGGAGCGCTACCTGGTGGACGAGACCCACTCCAACGGCTTCCACTACCGGCAACAGATCGTGGACGCCAAAGCGCCGGCGGAGGAGGTGAACGGCTGGTTGCCGGGCAACAACCCCTACAACGCTTCGGTGGCGTTGGAGCAGGTGGAAGAGCGCGACGGGGTGTTGCCTGACGGAGGGGAGGTGCGGCTGCGGTATGAGGGAGTGGCGCCCTGGACTGTAATACTGATCGATCTGCGACTTCGATAAAGTCACTATTCCTGCGGACCCGCCGGCCTACCCCCCTGGGCCTTTTCCCACAAGTCCCGATATGTCGCCTGGACATAGGGGTCCAATCGGTCTGCCAGTGTCAGTGGCAGCTCCAGACGGGTGATCAGATCCTGTACATCGGCCAGGTCACGCAACCGGTGGGAGGCGCTTATTCCTGAGGCCAATTTCAACTCGATCAGCTCTTCCAGCGTCACCACCCGCATCCCCTCCTTCTCCTCCGCTACCCCTGGAGCCGTCGGGTCGGGGAAAGCCACCGGCTTGGGCAGACCATCCCCCGGATACTCGCCGGTGGTCACGATCTCAATACGCACCCCTGTCTCAGTGTCCCGAAACGTCTTTCTGGCTCCGCTGAAGGCCGGCCGATATCCTCGGCCTACCAGTCGCTGGTGGAAGCGCTCCAATCCGGATGGAGTCAACAGTAAGTCGATATCCTCTGTCAGGCGCGGATACCCATGTTCGGCGAGGGCCAGCCCTCCCAACAGGGCATAAGGAATCCCCTCTGCATCGAGCCGTTGTATCAATCGACGCAGTGTGCCGCGCAACTGTCCCCCACCCGAAAAGTAAGCGCCTGCCTCGCGGAGCATTCGATCCCCCCCCCGGCGCAGCATCTGTTCATAGGCTACGCTCTTCTCTTGTGTCATCCATTCCTCCCGATTCAACCTTCATTGTAGCACACCCCCTTTGGCCCGGTCAATCCACCAGTCCCTTAGCCATCCAGGCATCCGCCAAGAGCGGCAGTCAGCGGTCGGTCATCGACCGTCAGTTTTTTACGTCTCCTTTACAATACGGTCGTCCTTCGCTAACAACTCTGTGCTATCATTTAGGTCAGAGACTGATCTGTCAACTACAATGCAGGTAACTATGAACAAGAAAGTGTTCTTGTTGGCACTCGTCGTTTTCGGCACACTGGCCCTCGCCCAGGGACGGAGCCAGGCCCGGGTGGGGCCGCGCGCCTCACCACTGATCGACGGCTCCCCAGTCACCCACGCCGGCGCCGGCCTCCGCTACGGCGGTGAGATCTTTTGGCCCTTTCTGGAAACCAACCTCTGGGACCCGACGATGTGGGAGGATGACCTGCTGCCTCTTCTCCAGGAGCAGCACCTGAGCTTGGGAGTCTGGAGCGTCAAGTGGTGCGAGGCCCTGGACGAGGGCGATCCTGCCGACCCCGATACCTGGGACTGGGACCCGATTGACCCCGTGGTGCGGACCTTTGCCGGCTCCGGCATCGAGCCGTTCGTTCCCGTAACCACCGGCGACTGCGAGTTGGTGGCCGACACTGGAATCGAAGACTCCAGCGGCTATCCACCGGCTGAGGGGCGCTGGGACGACTGGTACCGCTTCGTCGTCGCCCTGGCGGACCGCTATGACGGGACACACCCTGACCCCGACAACCCAGGCCAGACCTTGCCGCGCGTGCGCTACTTCGAGCTGGTGCCGGAGAACGACCAGCCGCAATTCTGGGGTGGCACGCCAGAGGAGCTGTACGGCTTCGACGCCGACGGGGAGCCCATCGCCGCTACCGTGGACGTCGCCCCCGGCGTGACGCTGCCCAGGGCGATGCTACCCATCTTCTACGCTGGCATCCACCACAACCCAGCGCGAGAGGCGTACGTCATTGCCGGCAGCCACACCACCATCTACGCCATAGGCTCGCGGTTGGTAGAGCGCCGGCGGGACCAACTCCAGGCCGACGGCGACCTCAGTCCGGCGGATATTCAAGCCTTGTTGGGCCTGGGCCGGCTGATCTACACCTACTACGAAGATCATGACACCAACCACCTGGTGGACTCGCCAAACGGTCGCCAGTTCCCCGACTACGCCGACCTGGAGTTGTGGCTGGACCAGACCGCGCGCTACCGTTCTTTCATTGACCCCTTCTTCGACGCCCACGCCTACTACGACGTGGTGGGCCTGCACAACTTTCTGGGCTATCACGCCTTCGAGGACTACCTGGCCTACGTGCGGCGGGAGATGCAGGATCACGGCATCGCCGAATACCCAATCTGGATCACAGAGTTGGGCCACATTGATAGCGACCGCGCCTGCTGGCTGGCTCTCTTCTGCACCCCCACGCAGCCGGACGGGCAGGAGACCGAAACCGAGCATGCTCAGAGCATGGAGAAGAAGCTGGTGCTGGCGGCCCACTTCGGTGTGGACAGCCTCATCTACTCGGCTCTCATCGAGCTCCCGCCGCCGGCCTCGCCCTGCGTAGACGACGACGTGGATTCGCCCCACCCCTGCGTCTCCATGGGCTTTTGGACTCCCTATGAGGTGGTTGGTACCACGCTGGCCATCAGCGAAACCATATCCCTCGAAGCCGCCGATGCCCTGCGTTTCGCCTCCGGCGTGTTCAACGCCGACTTCGCCTACCAGAGCCGGCGCGAGAACCTCTCGCCCAAGGCCAGACTGTACGTCTTCGATGGCGACGATGGGCTGAGCCACGTGGCTGTCGGTTGGTGCGAGGTTTGTGGTGCCGGTGAGACGCACAACGTGGACGCGGCGCTGGGCATCTCTGCCGGCACGCCCATCGCTGTCTACGACTATCTGGGGAACTTGCTGGGCGACCCGTACAGCCACGCCATCAACTTCACCCAGGCCCCCGTCTTCATCATCTGGCAATCAACGGCCACCCCCACGCCAACCGTCAGCCCGACACCAACGCCGACGGTGACGCCCACCCCCACTCTGCTGCCGTATGAGGACTCACCGTTTGGGTTCCTGCCGGCCAGCGTTGAGCGTTCAGGCTACGACTACCCGCCCTTCGCAGACGCGCAGAACATCGGCGTACGATGGCACCGGCCGGCGGTTGGGGCCTTCTGGTTCCTGATTCAGCCGGACCTGAACGACCCCACCTACGACTGGTCGCTGCACGACCAGCAATACGGCTCCGTGCCGGCGGGCATCCACATCCTGGCCAACATCT
>JBHHXF010000052.1:0-12533 GCA_046756905.1 Anaerolineae bacterium
GAGGCCTTGACCAGCAGCTCGACCTCGTTGCCGCAGGTGGGCGGCCGGCTGCCCCCGCCGGCCCCACTTGGTGTGGGGTGTCAATCTGCCCATCGAGAGATGGCTAAGGCATGGAGTAGCTTATCGTTAGGACCGGTGGTTTGCTTAGGCCGCCGACCCCGTAGCCGGAGTCCCAGGAAAAAACGTCGCTGGCGCCGGATTTCGGGCCGTCTATGCGGAAGGAGACGAGACCTGTACTATGCATACGGTCAGCCAATTGTGCAACCAGAGCCTCGCTGAGCGAGAGCTCGTTCGCATGATTGACGCCCAGGTCCGATCCTTCCATCGCGTCGCCGACAATACCAATGGAGCTGGCGTCCGCAATGGCTCTGTAACCGTGGCTGGCCCAATCGAAATCAACAGCCGAGTCTAGCATGTGGACCATCCAGGTGCCAGTCCCCACGAGGTACTCATCGGTCTGCCCCATGAGCTGGAGCATCGCACCGGTGATTTGCGCTCCGTCTGGAACGCTTGCCAGGTCAAACTGCACGGCACCGACGTAGATGAGGGCGTTGTAGAACCCAGCGTACATGTCATCATCCCCGAAGTGGTTGAGGTTGGGCTCGTCGCTGACTACCCACCCCACCTTGGACTCGCGTGGTGTGAGTTGCACCTGGAAATCGCCGGGTGGTCCCCCACCTTCGGCCGGGCGCGCCACAAGCAGAGTCCAGTAGTCCCCATAGAGCGAGGCTGGGTTATAAGCGTGGCCGGCGCCTATGTCCACGTAATCGCGACTCATAAGCATGGCGTAATGCCGAGTATTTCGCGTCCAGGCTGTCACGATTTCGTCGATGTCGATGCTATTCCCGGCCAGCGCTTCGTCGCCGTCGCCCAGGGGATAGCCGGCGCGCCTCATCCGCTCTTGCGGGGTTGAACCGTCCGACCCCGTGTGGCTCCACCGGTTGTTATCGGCCAGGTCTCTGCTGTGATCTTCCGCGGCCCGCATGAGAGCGTCGTTCGGGCGCAGGGCTGGCAGGCTCAGTGCAGAGCGTGCTTCGTTGATGGCGCTAATCAAGGCCCCAACACCGATGTCGTCGGTGGGGGGCATGGGCGTCGCTGTTAGGGTCGGGGTTGGTGTAGGACCGGGTCCGCCCGGCCGACGGTATTCGATGTGTAGTATCGGGGGCTTGCCCAACCCGCCGATGCCGTAGCCGGTATCCCACGAGAAGGTATTGCTGTTGCCAGCTTTGGGTCCCTGGATTCGGAAGGAGACGTGGCCAGTGCTGCCTCGACGGGTGATGAGTTCGCCGAGTAGTGTGTCTGTCATGCCTAGGACGTTCACTCTGTCTACATCCAGTTGATCGGGTTCAAGGGTGAAGTCGTTCTCCTCCACGTCCTGCAGTGCACCGGCAGTCGCAGCGTTAGCAATGTCCGTATAGCCGTGGCCGGGCCAGCCGGCATCGATGGCGCCAGTCAGCATTTCTACAACCCACGTCCCTGCACCACTCAGGTACTGTCGTGTCTGCCCGGTGAGCCTGAGTTCAGCATCCAGGATTTCGGCGTCTGCCGGCAGCGGCGAAAGATCGAACTGTATACCGGACATGTAGATATTGCCGGTGTAGACGCCGGCGTACAGGTCATCGTCGCCGAACTCGTTCGACCCCGGCTGGTTGCTCACAACCCAGCCGACGCTGTTCTCATCAGGTATGAGGTCCAAGCTATTCACCTCGCCATCTCCCGGGAGTGTGGTCGGACTTATAGTCGGGGTCGGCGTTGGAGTAATTTCGTCTACCTGGCCGGACGTGTAGTTGATGGTCAACACGGGCGCTTTGAGGATACCCCCCACCCCGTAGCCAGAGTCCCAACTGAAAAGGTTATTCGGGCCGTTTATCGGGCCGTCAACCCGCAATGAAACGCGTTGCGTTTCCGCTAGTCGACGTTCCAGCGCTTGAATGACTGCCCCATCAAGGTTAAAGATGTTCTCTTTGTCGCGCTGCAAATCGGTGTTGGCCAGGATGGGCAGAATCAAGTATTCGCCGGTGGCATCTCGGATTTGAAGGTAACCGTGACTCCGCCAGTTGGCATCTATGTCTGATCCCAGCAACGATACTGACCACGATCCGCTATCGCCTGTGTAGTCCCGTGTCTGGCCTGTGATGGTCAAACGAGCCCAGTTGATCTTTGAGCCTGGCGGAATCTGTGACAGATTGAATTGCATGGCCCCAATGTAAACCTGTCCACCATGAATGCCGGCATAGATGTCGTCGTCGCTAAAGTGATTGTTAGCTGCCTCGTTGCTGGCCACCCAACCGACATCTAGGGGTTCGGGAGTGATGTACACCGTTTCCGGATTCACCGGGTCGGTGGGCCCCGGCGCCGATGTCCGCGTGGGCGTGGGTGAGGGTGTTGGAGTGTTAGTCACCGGTACCGGCGTAGCTGACGGGGTGACGGTGGTCGGCGATGGGGGAGCAAAGTCGTTAGGACGAGCAGGATTACATGCCCAATACCGCGTCCTGCTAGGAGCCTGCGCCACGCCGCAGCCAATGTCAACGTAACTCTCGCTGGTAAGGATTATGCGATGAGGCGGACTGTTCCACCAACCCTGAACGACGTCATCTGGCGTCTGGTATCCACACGCAATGACCTCGCTGCCGCTGGCCATTGGGTATCCACTGTCCCCTATCCGATCGAAGGGGTTGGAGCCATCGGAGCCGGTGTGGCTACACAGTTCGTTGTCTGCCATGTCCAGGCCGTGCCGGCGGGCTGCCTGCATGAGCCGCTCGTCTCGATGGAGCGGCGGTAGACCCTCAGCGGCTCGTTGCTGATTGATAGCATCGATCAGGGGCTGTTCCAGGTCTGGCAGCAGAATGGACTCCCCTACAGGTGTCGCCGTGGGTGTAGGAGTGGGCGTGGGCGTATCGGTGGGTGTCGGCGCATCGCTGCTCAACGCATTGAAGATGTCGATCCTCCCCCAGCCATAGATTGCGTCCCAACCGGGAGTGCCGAAGTCCACGGCAGAGCTCTCAATGGCCTCACGAATCTGTGCGTTAGTCCAATTCGGGTGGATGGACTTGATCAGGGCTGCCAGGCCGGCCACATGCGGAGAAGCCATGGACGTTCCAGACCAGGCCTGGTATCCGCCGCCTCGCGTCGAACTCAGGATGCTGACGCCTGGCGACGCCACAGAGATGTAGCTCCCGTAGTTGGAAAATTCAGCTCGCTCATCATTCTGCGTTGTCGCAGATACACCGATCACATCGTCGTAAGCTGCTGGATATGTTGGGTTGGAGGTTCTCCCGTTGCCGGCGGCCGCGACGATCACCACACCATTGCTCCAAGCGTAGTCGACAGCACGACTCATTGTAGCGGATGTATAAGGTCCACCGAGACTCATGTTGATTACGTCAGCTCCATGGTCCGTCGCCCACACAATGCCGTTGGCGATCCAACTGTGTGCGCCGGACCCGTTGGCGCTGAGCGCCTTGACGGGCATTACCTTGGCTCCCCACGAAACACCAGCGATGCCGATGCCGTTGTTGGTCACGGCTGCGGCTGTGCCGGCCACATGCGTACCATGCCCTTGATCGTCGGCTGGATCGCTGTCGTTGTTGACGAAGTCATACGCAGGAACGAGTTTGCCTTGCAGGTCTGGATGACTGGCGTCGGCGCCAGTGTCTATGACGGCGATGATCACGTCGGAGCGACCGGTGGTGATGTCCCATCCGGCTTCGGCCCGAATCTTCGCCAGGTTCCACATATCCGGGAAGCGTGGATCGTTGGGGTAACGCGTCACACCCTCGCCAATAGCTTCCAGGTCGTTGCTGGACAGGATGGGGCCATCGGGCCAGCCGGCGATCCTGGCGATGTAGTCCGGCTCTGCGAAGTTGACAGAGGGCTCTGCCTGGTACGCGAAGACCATGCTAGTGGCTTCTTCCGGCACCTGGAGAATCTGGATATCCAGTGCAGAGATTTCCTCGACAACCTGAGCCCCCAAACGTTCGTGGACTGCAGCCTTTTCCTCGTCAGGTGTGCCAGGAGAAAACTGAACGAGGAGCCGGCCCGCGACATACGGTGCGTCGTCATCGAGAGTAGAAGCGATCCCCTGAGCCCAGGGCCGAAGGGTTATGGGGAGCCGATGGATGGAGTCTGGGGAGCGGCTGAACGCCCAAGCTGCATCTGAAGCCGACAAGGCCCAGTAGCCTGGAGCCAAACCAACCGCGACGATAATCAGCAGAAAGAGCAAGCGTGTCTGGCGTAACATGGACGTCACCTCCGAGAGAAAGCAGCTACGGAAACAGCTGCGCTTGTGGACGCAGGTGAGATGGCCTGTACATCCACGTCGGAGAGGACTCCCCTTCACAGGCCCCCGGTCCTCAAGTACGTGCTGGGCGCAATGATCCGAAAAAGTCAATGCTGTAGGGCAGATGATAACAGCATTTGCTCAGATTGACAGTGCGCTGATGCATTGAACACCGAATCGTTGAATGTTTCGTACTTGTCGGTGCTTTAGTGCTAGAGTTGCTTTACATTCCTAACGTTCAACGCGTGGATATGGTTAGTGAAACAAAGAGACGCTGCAACTGTTACTGCACTGATATCGATGCGCTGCATCGAGGAAGATCAGTTCTGACGAAAGCTCGGGCAGGGAAAGCTTTTCAGAATGCGAACAGTCCAGCGTCTCTTCGGTTGTCCGATTGAGATTGGTTCTTTACTGAGCCTATCCCCTTACCCGGTAGGTCTCCTGTTGGGTTCCCCTTGTAAAACGACTGGCTATCGACAGATACATTCGCGCGCTGTTGTCAGGGCTGGAATTTGTCTGGTGGGCAAGTTGACCTACTTCACCACAATAGTTGCAAGTACATTCTATTTCACCATGCTCACGAAGTTGTCACGATATGCCGGTCGCTTTGCACGCCCTGAATCTTAGCATAGGGAAAAGCGACTTGCTGGACGACCGACCTACCTCTCTCGGTTTGTCACCCTCTGTCTGTCCTACTCGGAGTCTATCGGGCGAACCTGCAATATGCCCCCAGTCCTTCTCGATAGGCTCCTCCTGAGCCTATCGAAAGCCATGCCTAAGGCCCCCTACTCGACCGGCGCTGGAGGCGTCTGTTTTGCGACGGGCAATAAGCGGTCTCACGTAGAGCGCCCGTCGTGCAATATCCGCCATATTGGACTAATATTGCTCTGTTAAGGTGAGGAGCCGGCCTTTGACGGAATCGCCTTCAGAAGCTATACTTAGGGTCCGTGAAAATTGTGCGGCAAGTAAGTCTGGCCGGTGTCTTTGGAAGGAGACGCCGGTTGACTGTGCAGGGACCAGACGGTGAAGACAATGCCAAAACCTGCCTCTCACCTACGGAAGAGGTCCCAAATCTATAGTCATATGCCCCACGTCTGCGGCCACAACATGTATAGCTTTGGCCAGATCGATCGAGTGCGCGGTGGCAGTCTAAGTCTCAGGCTGCGTACCGGGCGATGGATAGCACGCCTGGCCGGCTCTCTCCTCTTGATCTTGTTCCTCCCTCTGCTCATGTGTGGAAGAGGTGTGCAGGCTCAGGAGGAGGATCCGCGCGTCAACCAGGTCATCGAGAAGATGAGTGTGGAAGAGCGTGTTGGTCAATTGTTTCTTGTCACGTTCGTCGGCGCTGATGCAGGCCCCGACTCAGACATAACCCGACTGATCGAGGAATATAAAGTGGGTGGCGTACTCGTTAGTCCCGGCAATGGAAACTTTACCAATGCACCGGATGCTCCAATCCAGGTGGCCAAGTTGAGCGAGCAACTCCAATCCCTGGCTCTAGCTGATGAAGGGTCTGGAGTCCCGCTTTTCATTGCCATTGAGTCGGACGGAGATGGTGCGCCGGCGACCTGGCTACGGGCCGGCATGACGGCGGTTCCCAGTCCACTGGCCCTGGGAGCTACCTGGCTGCCGGCGAATGCTGAGGTTGTTGGACAGATTGTCGGTGGCGAGCTTTCGGCTGTCGGGGTGAATCTGCTGCTTGGACCGCCGTTGGATGTGCTCCTCACCCCACGCCCAGGTCAGCCCGGTGATCTCAAGACGCGTTCCTTTGGCGGCTCACCGTTTTGGGTTGGTCAAATGGGGCGCGCTTACATTCAGGGGGTGCATGAGGGCAGCGCGGGGCGGGTGGCAACCGTAGCCAAACACTTTCCAGGGCATGGGAGCAGCGACCGCAGCCCCGACGAAGAAGCTGCCACAGTTGAGAAACCACTGGACGAAATGCTGCGTACTGATCTGGTACCTTTCTTGACGGTGACAAACGTGTCAGACAACGAACAGACTGGCATGACTGATGCGTTAACTACGTCTCACCTGCGGTATCGGGGATTTCAAGGGCCGACTCGAACCGGGTCGCCCCCACTCAGCTTTGATCCGGGTGGGTTGAAAGTGGTCATGGATCTACCTCAACTGGAACCATGGCGCGAAAGGGGCTTGTTGGTTAGTGAATCTCTGGGCGTACCGGCTGTGCGCCGGCACTTCAGCCCTGAGCTAGACAGCTTTCCGCACAAGGAGATTGCTCAGAAAGCGCTGCTGGCTGGCAATGATCTGCTGCTCGTCTCGCGGTTTGCTCTTCAGGATGATGATTGGCCGTCTCAGTTCGACAATATCACTTCGGCCATAGCCTTCTTCCGTGAAAAGTATGAGAGTGACGATACGTTTCAGGCGCGTGTCGATGAAGCGCTGTCCCGCATTCTGCGTCTAAAACTGAAACTGTACCCGAGTTTCCACCCTAATGTCGTGAAAGCTGACCCAGCCGCCGTGAGCGAGCTGGTGGCTCAACCCAAGGCAAAGAGCCAGGTAGCAGCGATTGCTCAAAGCGCCGTGGCCGTTGTCGCACCCAGTTTACAGGAATTGGCGGACCGCTTGCCGGCGGCGCCACGCTTCGAAGACTCGATCCTGATTTTCACCGAGACACGGCTCGATTCCGACTGCCCCGATTGTGAGTCATACCAACTGCTCAGCGAAACAGCCATCGAAGAGGCCATCCTGCGTCTTTATGGACCTGACGCGACGGGTCAAATCGACCCAGACAACGTGCATAGCTTCACCTACCAGGACCTCAAGGCTCTCGCCAGTCTCCCTGGACACGAGGAGGAGGCAGTGCCTACTCCTACTCCGACACTTTCAGACGAGGATCGACAGCGCCTCGAGGGTTTGCTCGAGGAAGCGGATTGGATACTGTTTGCCATGCACGACATCGACCCTGAAATGGAGCCAGCTTCCGACGCTTTACGTATCTTCTTAAAGGAGCAGTTTAGCAGTCTGGCAGACAAGAAAGCTATCGTACTGGCCTATGGCGCGCCTTACTATCTGGATGCAACCGAGATCAGCAAGCTCACGGCCTACTACGCAATCTTCAGCAAAATACCAGCGTCCATAGAAGGATCAGTCAGAGCGTTGTTTCAGGAGTTCACACCCACCCGAGCGCTGCCAGTGAGCGTGCCGAGCATTACGTATGACTTGACTGTTCAACTAGAACCCGATCCAGCACAGGTGCTCACCGTAGATAGAGTTGACACAGAGGACACCATAGTCAACGTCGGCCAAGAATTCGAAATCCAGACATCACCGATCCTCGACAGAAACGGTCACCCAGTGCCTGATGGCACAAAAGTGACCCTCTGGCTGACGGATCCGACGGACTCTACATACCGGAACCTGAAGGAAATCAGAACGATTGGTGGGGTGGCGCGGGCTAAGTTGCTGGCCGAGCGGGCCGGCGCTGTCGAGATCAGTGCGGAGGCCGGCGAGGCTCAGACGACCGAGTCGCTAGCTCTGACTGTCAAGGGTGAAGAGGAGCCACCTACGGCTACTTCAGAGCCACCGACCATCACGCCCACTCTTGAACCAACTAACACACCTGTGCCACCATCTCCGGTGCCACAAATCATTGAGCCAGAGCCTCCTGCGCCTCCGCCTGTGGGGTGGGGAAGCCTGGGACTGTCTGTGCTGGGTATGTTTATTGCCGGAATCCTTGCCATGATTTTAGCCAACTCTGCCGATCGAGCTCTGGCTCAGACCACGCGCCTGTTTATGCTCTGTCTGGCCGCCGGCCTCGGTGGATACGTAATTGTGGGCCTGAAGTGGCTTCAGATTGAGAACCTACCCGGCCTTTCGGCATTCCCGCGCCAGTGGCAAACACCCATGGTAACTACGCTGTTAGCGCTTACGCCACTGATCTGGGTGGTGTGGGATCGACGGCAGAGGGAACTGTAGGTGGGGTTTAGGGCGTTAGCGTTGGGATGGCCGGCGTAGCCGCAACCGCCGCCGACGGTCCAGTCGACACCGATGTTCCAGTGGCCTGCCACGTGATGGCAATTGCGAGAACTAGCAATAGAAGTACGATCACCAGAAGGGCAGAATTCTGGAATATCGCCTGTAGCCAGGGTGATGGTCTGGGGGTAGGCGGCGCTTGGACAGGGGTCGTTGTTGACAGCCCGCTGAAGAGAGCTTGTCTGAGTGCGGTGACGCCTCTTGGTCTGTCCTCCGGGTGCATAGACATCGCGCTGATAATGGCCGCCTCTGTTCGAGGTGAAAGCTGGGGGTTGATGGATCGCGGCGGTGGCAGCGAGTTGGGGTCGAGAAACCGCTCCTGCGCTGTCGCTGGCGCGCGACCAGTGAGCAGATGGTACAAAGTAGCTCCCACTGCGTAGGTATCCGAGCGCGTATCGGTATGGCCTATACCGCCACCGTATTGCTCCAAAGGTGTGTAGGGCAACGATCCCAGGCCCTGAAGAACCGTGATTGTTCGTGGGTCTTCTGGATCGAGCGGCTTAACCAGCCCGAAGTCAACCAGCTTGATCCGACCTTCGGGGGTGAGCTTGATATTGGCCGGCTTGATATCACGGTGGAGGACCGGTGGGTCCTGGCTGTGCAGGTACTCAAGGGCGTCGCATAGTTGTCGGGCCCAGGCCAAAACGCGCTCTTCGTCAAGGAACTGCTTCTGGAGGCGGGTTTCGTCCAGCACCTCTTTGAGGTTCCGGCCGGCCACGAAATCCATGACCAGGTAATCCAGCCCGTCTCGCGAGAAGTAGTCCGATACTTTAGGAAGATTCGGTTGATCCAGCCGGGCAAGAATGCTTGCCTCACGCCGGAACTGAGCTTGGGCTTGGGCGATAGCCTCTTGGCTGGCACCAGGCTGGGGGCGCACTTCTTTGATAGCACACATCCGACCTTCCAAACGAAGGTCCTCAGCCTGATATACAGCGCCGGCACCGCCCTGTCCGACCAGGGCAATCACCTTGTACCGGTCGCGCAGGACGGTACCGGGTGGCAGTAGTTCAAACAAGAGCGTTACTCCTCCATGCAGGGTATCCCATGCGTGGCATCCGTGGCGCTTAAGGTTAGCCCATTCCGTGAATTCTGTCAAAGGGAAAGGAGGGGCCTTTCATGATGCTAGAACGTGAACTTCCAATCCTCATTATGCAGGATGGAGAGCAAGTTGGTGAAGAATGGTTACTCAAACGTGACGCGGTCAGCATCGGACGTGAAGACAACAACGACATTGTTCTCCCAGATCGAAGAGTGTCACGCTTGCACGCCATGATTGAACGTGAAGGCGATCGTTACTACATACGCGATTGTGGTAGCAAAAACGGCACCTTTGTTAATGGTGACCTCCTTCAGGGATCTGCACCACTGAAGGATGGGGATGCTATTCAAATCGCCACCGGATTCACTCTGACTTTCGTGGATGCTGGGGCTACCACGCCACTCTTCTTCGAAGGACAGCATGGACTTGTGATCGACAATGACAGTCGGCAAGTATGGCTACGCGGCCAGGAACTGGAGCCGCCGCTATCTACTCAGCAATATCGGCTACTCCACCTACTATATGAGAATGCCGGCAAAGTTGTCACCCGTGAAGAGATCATCCGCGTTGTGTGGCCGGACGCCGTGAGTGGCGGTGTGTCAGAGCAGGCCATCGACGCCCTCATCAGGCGGCTGCGTGATCGACTGACAGACGTCGATCCAGATCATCAGTATGTTATGACCGTCCGCGGACACGGCTTCCGGCTTGAGAACATAAACTGACCAAGCGCGTCGCACACTGCAACGTTGACGCCAATCTTTTCAGGTGCCAAGGCGTCGGTCACTTCACAAGCGATCGGCGCCTGGTGGAGTCAACGTTCGGGCGTGCAACAAGGATACTGTTGCGAGTTGGGCCCTGGATCCTGCCCAACCGGTACGAAGCATCGTACGTCTGGTTCTTTCCAGGAGCGAAACTGCACATGAATACAATACGAGGGCTTTCTCTGGTTTGCCTGATCCTGGCAGTCCTGACAATTGCGCTGAGCGCAACCGTTGCACTCGCCGGCCCACCTGGCCGCGACCTGCAGGAGCAGGGTAGCCAGATTGACGAGGTGGACTGGCCGGCCTACGCTGCCGGCCACATTCTCGTTCAATTCAGGGACGACTACTCTTCGGCCTCGGCCGCTACCCGCTTGAGTGCGTATGGTGCGGTACCATCCGAGAGAATCGGGAGCGGTACCTATGCGGTGTCTGTCCCAACGGGGCAGGAGGAACAACTGGTCAACGCCTTCGGCAAAGACCCCGCTGTGGCATCCGCGATGCTTGACCTGCGGCTTGCGGTGCCACCTGTGCGAGTGCTTGATGCTGTCCCCAATGGCGCCTACAGCCCTGGTCCCGCGTTCACTTCGACGGAGGTGGGTGGTGGACCTCTCATCCAGACGCTGGAGGGTGTGATTACCGAGACTCTCCGGATGAGCACGACGCCGGGCGGGCCGGCGCTCCCCGACAACACGCTACCCACGGAATCCCCCCAGGCGTACGCAGTCTTCGACTACACAGGGCTCACGGACGAACCCGTTCGAGTCCAGGTATATGCCCTGGATGTGGATGATTCACCCATAGTGATTTTCGACACCGTCGAAACGCTGGATGGGACTGGAACAGCGTCTGTTGTCGTGCCGGCCTGGGAGCACTTCGTCGATACCGGCACATTCCCCATTGGCCGCTATCTCACCTTGGTTTACGAGTCCCTCGGCGAAAGCTGGCGAGCCATCGGCACCGCTGCCTGGCACGTGAGCACGCAGCCCAATGACCAGTGGTTCCTTGCCAACCGCTATCAATGGAATCTGCACAACACGGGCGTATGGGGCAAACGGGATGCCGATATTGATGCTCCGGAGGCGTGGGATGTCACGACAGGTAGCGGTGAGGTCACTATCGCTATCATCAGCACGGGCATTGCCATGAGCCACCCCGATTTGAAGAACAAGATTTGGCAGAATGATGACGAAATCCCTGGCAACGGCGTCGACGATGATGGTAACGGCTATGTGGATGATGTGAACGGCTACGAGTTCTTTCTGGACGAAGACAATCCAGATCCCACAGACGACATAGGTTGGGGAACATTCGCCGCCGGCATTGTCGCTGCTGAGACCAATAACCAGATCGGAATGGCCGGCGTTACCTGGGGAGCACGCGTTATGCCCGTTAAGGTTGTGCGACTGATGGTCACTGCCACGGCTCGGGTCCCCTATGGGTTTGTGTCTGATCTCATTGAAGGGCTCCACTACGCCGCGGACAATGGTGCGCGGGTCATCCTTGTAGCTCCCATTGTCTCCTCGGACCAGTTCGAGAAAGTTGAGGCGCTCCGGCAGGCGGTGGAGTATGCCTCAGCCAGGGGGTCATTGGTCATCGGTGTGGTCGGTGATCAGGGGCGGGACGATGCGGTGTGGCCGGCCTTGTTCCCCGAGGTTCTCGCAGTGGGGGCAACCGATTACAACGATGAACTGACGACCTTCTCTAACTTCGGCGAGGCGCTCAGCGATGGACTGGTGGCACCGGGGAAGCTCATCCTGAGCACCTGCATGTCATACCTGCCGGCCTGCGTGAGCACATATCCCCAGGATGTCCACGGTCAGACGGCATGGGCGGCGGCGCAGGTGGCCGGCGTTGCCTCGCTGGTGTGGTCGGTGAATCCCCAGCTTTCGCCCGATGAGGTCCGACAGCTTTTACAGGAGACAGCCGACGACCTGGGGCCGCAGGGTCCAGATCAGTTGTATGGCTATGGACGCCTCAATGCCGCCCAGTCCGTCCGCCGGACGCGCCATTTGCTGCACCTGGACATACCGGAGCTGTACTTCCTGGTTGATGACCAGGACACGGAGCTTTGCCGGGTTATTCGGAATTCCGCCACAGGGCCGTTCAGTTGGTCGGCCAGTGACGACGTGGACTGGCTTCAGGTCAATGGACCTACAGGAACATTCACACCGTCGCAGATGGAAGTGTGTGTTGTCCGTGAAGCGTTGGACGGATATGGTACGTACACCGCAACCCTCACAATATTGAGTACCATCGACACGCAGACGGAGCCCGTAAGCATCCCCGTAACCGCAGAATACATACCCCACAAGTCTCGCGTCTTCCTTCCAGGCGTGAGGCGATAGTTGTCCACTGGTTTGTCACAGAGCCGGCTTTGCTGACTGCGTATTGCGTACTGCGTATTGTGTAGTTTGAAATGTCTCTTGCGTAGTATCCAATACCCAATACCCAGCAGTTTCTA
>JBHHXF010000053.1:0-12371 GCA_046756905.1 Anaerolineae bacterium
CGACATCTCTTGATACGCAGTACGCACTGCGCACGACGCAGTGCGTAAATAGGTTGAGTGTGACCAAAATCTGTTGGGGCGATTTGCAGCCAGCCACCTGAGCGACGAATGAATTCGCCGCCTGATATTGCGAAGTGCGTTGAAACGCACTGATTTCGCGCTCAATCAACCCGTTTTAACGGGTTTCGTAGTATCAGGCGGGCAATTCATTGCTCGCCTCGCCGCGAAGGCTGATCTGAGTGGTTTCATAGGTCCCAACAGATTTTGGTCACACTCAAATAGGTTTCACGATGGCATGTTGAGAAGAAGCACCTCGAGTGCCAGCCGCGAGTTCACGTTGGCATCGATCTGCCGGATGGTCTGTCGAATTGCACCAATGGTATCCGCGATCTGCTGCTCTTCGTAGCCGGCGGCCTGGCTCTGTAGCGTCAGCAGATGATCGGCGTTGGTTACTGCATCCACTATCCCGGCCTTAACCAGCATCAAGTCGCGCCACCAACTCAGCCACACGGCCAGATTATCAGCCAGATGCTTCTCATCGCGGCTAAGGCGATAGGCCATGTCAAGCCGGGCAACGCGCCCAGCGCCGGCCACCGATGCCAATGCCTCGATCTCCACTTGACGCCGATCCAAAATCGCGCTATCCTCTGATACGGCAACTGCCCATCCTATCCGGCCGCCAGACAATCGCGCCAGCAGCGCTGCTCGTTCCGATTCGACATCCCACTGCTCTTCGAGGGCTGTTTGAACTACATGAATGGACAGAGGACGCAGGGGAATTGTACGACATCGCGACACAACCGTCGGCAGCAGCGCGTCTGCCTCCAGAGCTGTCAGGAGAAGCACAACGTGAGCCGGCGGCTCTTCCAGAGTCTTTAGCAAGGCGTTGGCGGCTTCGCGAGTGGCCCGCTCGACGTTCGGAAGCAAGAACACGCGCCAGCGGGCCTCGACCGGAGCCAGTGATGCATCGCGCTGCAATTCGCGAATTTGATCGATTTTGATCGCATCATTGTTCTCACCGATGATGCGCACGTCTGGATGCCGGCCGGCGGTGATAAGCCGGCACGCCCGACATGCGCTACACGGCGGGGCTTCGCCCGTGCAGTTGAGCGTTTGGGCAAAGGCTTCGGCCAACGTCCGCTTGCCGATGGCCGGCGGCCCTGTAAAAAGGTACGCATGGGCCGGCTGGCTATCAAGCGCGGCCTGTTGCAATTGCCGAACGGCTGTTTTGTGGCCGATGATGTTGTCCATTGATCGAGATACGTAAAGCTGATAGCACGAATTTTGACGGAATCCAGACCTGTCTATGACTCACCTAGGACCGTGATGTGTTATCTTTGGGTTCTGAATTCGCGTCAATCGAGATTTTAACATGAAGCAGGGATAAGCACAAACCGCAGCAGGGGGGTTGAGCCAGAGACCGGGAGCCATCACCATATGAAAGATATGCTGAAGCTGCTGTGGGTGGTCGCAGCAATTTCCCTTGTTGCGCCGACCACGAAATTGGACTTGCGGACACTGCTCGACGACGCCGGCCCACCGGCTCGCGCGGGAGAGGATGCCGGCCCTCGCTTGGAAGGAGTTGCAGCGAATCAGGAGCCGGCCGCAACACCTGCACCATCCCTCCAGTACAACATCTGTCCTGGCGATTCGACAAGCTTTTCGTTCCAGGTTCACCTCCCAGCGGCCCCTGTCCAGGCGGATATTCTTTTCGCTTTCGACACCACAGGCAGCATGGACGGTGTGATCCAAACAGCCCAGGAACGCGCTGTCGAGATCATGTCCAATCTACAGGCCCTCATCAGCGATGTGCGGTTTGGTCTCGTCGATTTTCGCGACTATCCCTTTGATCCGTACGGGCTGTCTACGGATTGGCCCTATCGTCTCCGCCAGCCACTGATAAATCACATTCCCTACGTGCAAATGAAAATTGAAGAGCTTGAAGGTGACGGGGGAGTGGATGGACCGGAAGCGTATTCTCGCACCCTCTACGAGGCGTATACCGATGAGCACATCGGCTGGCGTCCCGAAGCCCGTCGTTTCATCATCATGTTCGGGGACAGCGTGCCGCACGATAATGACCTGAACGTCGGCGTTGCCGCGCCACAACCCCATCGACCCTACGAAACGTGGCAGACCGGCTATCCGCCGGCCTACATCGACCCTGGCCGCGACACCCAGAACGGAACAGAGGACGACCTCGATTTCCAGGTCGTTCTTGGAGATCTGCGCGACCACTCGATGACACTCCTGTTCATCGTTTCCGATGCCAAGTTAGAGGGTCTCACAATTGAGGAACTGCTTGCCTACTGGCAAATCTGGGCGGCTATGACGGGACCGGGCGGGGATGCGAAAGCGTTGGAGGATCTGGCCGACCTACCGGCGACGATTCAGTCGCTAGTGACCGCCGCGGCCCGTCACGTGGATCAACTCGGAGTGGTCGCCGCACCATCCTGGTTCGACGAGTGGGTCACAGTCAATCCACCGACGTACAACGATCTAGACATTCCACCGGCAGGCTTGAATCTTCGCTTCGACGTGACCATAACCGTTCCCATGAACGTGCCGGCCAATCACTATATGTTCGATCTCATGGCTATTGGTGACGGAACAGTGTATCAGCGGCAACGGGTAGAGGTCACCGTGCCAGCCGGCTGCTTCGCCACCCCAACACCAACGTGGGTTCCGATGCCAACACCCAGACCTCGCTGGCTTCTTTATGTACCTTTCCTGGCTAGCAATCACATCAACTGGCAACCATGAAGGTTGAAGGTTGGAGGGAGGCCTGCAACCTTCAACCGTTCAGCCAGCTACCCGGGGGGCTGATATCCCTCGGGGGTTTGCGTCGGCACTGGTGTTGGAGGTGGATAAGCTCCCTCGGGTGTTTCCGTGGGTGCAAACGGGTAACCTTCGGGGGTTGCTGTGGCCGACAGTGGCTCCGATATCTGCTGTGCTGGCGTTGTCGCCGGCGGTGTGGCCGGCGGTCCAGTGAACTGATCGAGGCGCTGGGCCAGGATTATGAACACAGCAATCAGTACGAGGATCAAGATAATCCTTCGGGCATTGTCCATCAATTAGCTCCTCATTGATGACGTCTAGAGTGATTCCTTATTCCCCAATTCTATGCCGTTACCCCGAAATGGTCAATTGGCGCTCTAAGGACGAATTTTCTCAGCCCAGGTGCTCTTTCAGCCATGCCGGTACGATGTCCAGAAGCTGACGGTTAGGCCGCAGCTCCATGTGGTTAAACCGGCGCGGCAGATAGATACAACCCCAAGTTGACATGTCTCGTACGCATTGCGATAATAAAGCATCTCAAAATCAACGACACCCAAAAGAGGAGGTCCTTGTGAAACGAACTTTGGTGTTGATCAAGCCGGATGCTGTTCAGCGTGGGTTGGTGGGTGAAATCATCGCACGCCTGGAACGCCGCGGCCTTAAAATTGTCGGCTTGAAGCTTGTGGACGTAACAGACACACTGGCCCGTGAGCACTACGCGGTTCACGAAGGCAAGCCGTTCTTCGAGCCGCTCATCGCGTATATTACTGCCAGCCCGGTGGTCGCCATGGTGGTAGAGGGTCCGAGGGCCATTGAAGTTGTCCGCCAGACGATGGGGGCAACCGCGCCGGCTGAAGCCAGTCCGGGGACAATTCGAGCGGATTTTGCCCTCGAAATCGGCCGCAACCTGGTTCATGGTTCAGATGGACCGGCAACGGCGCAGCAGGAGATCGCTCTTTGGTTCGAAGAGCGGGAACTGGTGAATTGGGGGCGTGCAATGGATCAGTGGATATACGAATAGTGGTGGCGCCGGCTTTCACTTTATTCGCACAATCAGGGTCCCCTCTTCCCAGAGCTGATCAAGTTTATAGTAATCGCGCTCCTCTGGGCCAAAAAGATGAGCAACAACGCCGCTGTAGTCGAGAATGATCCAGCCGGAGTCTGCTGCGCCTTCTACGGCAAGGGGTTTGATCCCCGAAGTTGTTCTGACAGTATCTCGGATAGTATCGGCAAGGGCGGAAAGCTGACGCTTCGTTTCCCCTGTCGCTATCACAAAATAGTCCGAAATCAAGGACACTGGGCGGATGTCCAGCAGTACAATGTCAGCCGCCTGCCGATCATCCATGATATCGACAATCGCTTGAGCTAGTTCTGTACTCTCCAGTTGCACCTCTCCTTCCGCATATCAGCCAATGGTATTGCTTAGGCCGCTATTCACTTCGTGAGTGGGAGTTATTATAACATACTTGCCCGTGATCCTCAATGCTCGTTCTCTGGGGTGAGTGACTCCAGCGTAGATCGAATGCGGTGCCAGTGGCTGCCTCGCCAATAAACCTGTCCACACGCCGGGCATTCCCGGAAATTCGTGTGATGCTGATAGATATACGGTGGTACGCGATCCTCAGCCGCCGGCCTTGGGAGTTCTCGCAAAGGCGTATTGCACCTCGGGCAGCGCGATAGGGCCTGCGATTGCGTCAGGTCGAATCGGTTTATGACCTGGAGCAACTGATCCTCAAGATTGTCGCTGGTGATCTGGAGGGCACGAATGCCTCGTCGTTGAGCGAGATGAAGGTCCCGCGTCAACAGAATCCTATCTCCCGCTCGCGCCTGCCGGGCCAGTTCATGATCGCTGGCATCAGAATACGCAGTATCATACCCCAACAGGCGAAGCCAGGTAGCCAGTCGGCCGAGCATAGCGTCACACAGGAATCGCATTACGCGCACACAGAGATTATATCACCAATCTGAGAGTACTCCAACTGAATAAGGACAACGCTTCAGACGCGCCATGAAACATCGGCACTTCGGCCTGGCATCAAACGCTATACGAATGGAGCCTAATTGGAGTAAACATCGTGCGGCACACTATTCAAAGAGCGTGCAGCTTGTGGTATCCTAAATACGTGGCAGTAGAACCCTTCCAGGAGTCTATAGCGATACACAGACCGGGCCGAAACCTGGCAAGGTCACGTGTATGTGGTTTTTTGAGGAGGCACAAGAATGAAGATTTGGATCGATCGTGATGAGTGTGAGGCAACTCTGCCAACATGCGAGTCATGTTTTGGGCAACTCGTGCGCACGGGAGTTCCTGATCGGGGTTGCATTCTGGCTTACAAGGACGACGGATCAGAGACTTTGACCATCTTCTTGCATTCTGAAGATCATCAGGAGATGATGGTTATCCCCAAGGAGATGCGCGAGTTGGTGGCCTACGACGGGTGGACAAAATTCGTTGATTGGGAGCCTCTATTCCGCAAGAACGAAGGCACAACGCGACTCAACGGGCATAGCTGAAAGTCGAGACGGCCAGGTCCAACGGAGGCATCACCCTCCGACTGACTGTTCGCAGGATAATGACTGCATATTGTGGTTGTATAGATCACCGGGTACGAGGAGAAACGAGAGATGACAGACCAGAATAACGGAATAAACCGCCGGCGGTTCCTCCATGGAATCGTTGTGGCAGTTGGCGGGATTATTGGCACTTTGCTGGGGCTCCCTATCGTGAGTTACTTCCTGTCGCCGGCCCTCAAGGATAACGAGGTATACGCCGAGGTCGACCGATTGGCACGGCCTAAATGGCTGGCCTCCACCAGGTCTAGCAGCAGCAGAGGCAGTGACTGGACAGCGGTTGCCAACACCAACGAAGCCATTGCGGGCGAGCCTGTGGAGAAAGCGTATGCCTGGCGACGCAAGGAAGGCTGGATGACAACCAGCGGGCGCTCTTCCATCTGGCTCGTGAAGCTCGAAGATAGTTCTTTTGTGGCTTATGATCCCCACTGCACACATCTTGGTTGCCCTTACAGTTGGAACGAAGATGAGGCATTGTTCCTGTGTCCATGCCACGACGCGGCCTTCGATATCAATGGTCAGGTCGTTAAAGGACCGCCGCCGCGTGGTCTGGACAGATATGAGGTCAAGATTGAAGGTGACAAGATTTTCATCGGCCAACTCATAGAGGGTAGTGAGGGCAAGCAGGAGGCGGAGGCATGACGATTTCCACTCGTGTAGTGAATTGGATCGACGAACGAACTGGCACAAAGGTCATTCAGGAAACGCTCCTGGACCGGCTTATGCCATCTGGCATTGGTTGGGTATATACCCTGGGGAGCGCAACCCTATTGGCCTTCACAATTCAGGCCATAACAGGCATCTTCCTGGCAATGAACTACGTTCCGACGCCGGATCATGCCTACGACAGCATCCTGTACATCAACAATGAAGCTTCCTTTGGATGGCTGCTTCGCGGCCTGCATCGCTGGGGGGCCAGTGCAATGGTGCTGCTGGTGTTCTTGCACATGATACGCGTCTTCTTTATGGGCGCCTACAAGTATCCACGTGAGATCACCTGGGCGGTAGGAATTGTCCTGCTAGCGGTGACTATCGGGTTCGGATTTACAGGCTATCTGCTGCCCTGGGACCAAAAAGCGTATTGGGCCACTATGGTTGGGACCAACCTGGCCGGCCAGGCCCCGTTGGTTGGTGATATTGTACTAAAGGCCCTGCGTGGCGGCGAGTCGTTGGGCGCCATGACACTCAACCGATTCTTCGCCTTCCATGTAATGCTCCTGCCGGCCGCCACCACAGTCCTTCTCGGCGTCCACTTGTATCTGGTCGTAAGGCATGGGATTTCAGCTCCACCCAAACGAATTGAGAGCTTGATGCCCTCGGACGAGACCCCCGAATGGCAACCCGATTGGCAGACACGGTGGCAACCAGAGACAATAAAATCGGAACCTGACATGGAGGGTAAGCTATAATGCCGCCGTCACTTACAGACCTCTACAAGGATCTTTACGCCAAGGCCAAGAAAGCCGGCGAGCCTTTCTACCCCTTCATTGTCTACAAAGACGCCATTGCAGCTCTGGTAGTCTTCCTAGCTATCTTGACTCTGGCTATTGTCAAGGGGGCCGAACTGGAGGCCCGGGCCGATCCCGCCAGCGCTTCCTATAACCCACGACCTGAATGGTATTTCCTGTTCCTCTTCGAGTTTCTGAAGTTCTTTCCGGGCTCGATGGAAGCTGTGGCGGCCATCATCATCCCCACATTATTCATCTTGCTCCTGTTTCTGTTGCCGTTTATCGACTCGCATCCGCTCCGCCGGCACCCCCTCGACCGACCGGTCGTGGTCTCCATCGGGGGTGTGATTCTCGCCGGCATTGTCGGGTTGACCATCATGGGCGCTCGCTCGCCGCTGGTAAATCCGCCATCGGCGGAGAAACCTCTGGTGGCCCAAGGCCATCACCTGATTCATGAACTCCAGTGCACGCTGTGTCACAGCCTCAACGGGCGTGGAGGCAGCGTTGGTCCGGATTTGGCGGCGGCGCCTCACGCCCAGGACACGGAGTGGCTCAAGCAACACTTCGAGAATCCGCAGAACCAGGTCAAGAGCTCCGTCATGCCCGAGCTTAACCTTCTACCATCGGAGACAGAGGCGATTATAGCCTACATTCAGGACACGACATCGGCTACACAGTTCAGCGCAGCAGCGCCAAAGCTGTTCCAGGACGAGTGCATGAGCTGCCACAAGATCGGCGGTCTGGGCAGCGATAAGGGGCCGGACCTGTCGAGCATCGGCACCGTCCGTGACAAGAACTGGCTCTTCCAGGCGATCTCGGCTCCTGAGTCAGTGGGTCTGGATGGAGAGGAGATGCCGTCTTTCCAGGAAGACTTTATGGAATCGCAACTTGAGGATTTGGCGCGCTACCTGGCAGCCCAGGATGGCAACGGCGGTTCGCCGGGCCAGAAGATGGAGCAGGCGCTTTCAAGCGGCGGCCTGGTGGAGGTCACCTACACACAGGATGCCCCCTTCTTGTATCAACGCTACTGTGGTGGCTGCCACATGATCGACGGTGTGGGCGGTACGGATGGGCCGGACCTGTCAGCCGTAGGCGCCTACCGGGATGCCGAATTCCTGGCGCAGGTGATTCGCAATCCGTCTGAGGTGATCAAGGGAGCTGAGATGCCGGGCTTTGCCGACAAGCTAGACCCGGAAACCATCCAAGATCTGGCCATATTCTTGACTGCTCAGACGAGTTCCGACGTTGTTGCGCAAGCGCAACCGACCCCCACACCAGGGCCAGTCAGCTTCGCCGCCGACATCGCCCCCATCTTCGACGACACGTGCATATCCTGCCATGGGGTTTATGCAACATACGTGGACCTGGACCTAAGAAGCTACGAAGGTCTGATGAAAACGGGACAGACGAAGCCGATCATCATTCCAGGCGACAGCGAGCACAGCTTGCTGTATCTTACCCTGGTAGACAAGGCTGGTGATGTGGATCGCATGCCCATGAGTGGGCTGCTATCCACGCGACATATTCAGATGATCCAGCACTGGATCGATCAGGGAGCTCAAAACAACTAACTGGGAGTGCAAGAGTGAAACATCTGGAGAGAGCCGGCATCCTGTTAGCCATGCTCGTGGCTAGCCTCATTATGCTCAGACAAGTGTCTGCTCCAGACATTCCTGCTCCGAGCGTGTTGGCGCAGTATGATATTTCACTCAGCGCTACAGATGTGGAAGCAAACGCGCGCACATGGGCATCCCGACCAATGCAGCATCTCGACCCCGCTGAGTGTAGTCGCTGCCATCCAGAAAAGTTCTCTCAATGGGGCAGGTCTAGGCACTACGTGAACAGTTGTGAAAACTGTCACGGCCCAGCGAGGGCGCACTTGCAGACAGGAGCGCAGTTGGCCGTCGAGACCTCGCCAGATCTCTGCAAGGGCTGTCATGGAATGCTCGCCTCCAGACCCGGCGACTTTCCCCAGGTTGACAGCCAGCAACATGCGGGGGGGTGGACGTGCGTGAGCTGTCACAATCCACATCAACCTGAAGTGCTACTCCAAGCAGAGGACCAGGGACCCACTCCCCCCGAAGTTCCTCATAGCCTTGAGGGCCGAGATCGCTGCCTTGCTTGTCATGCAGCAGGACCGGGCAAGCCACCGCCTGAAGATCATGCTGGACGCACCAGTGAGATTTGCCTGGGCTGCCACCTGTCCGTGAGCGTGGCCTCCGTTGGGTCTCAGACACCGGTCCTCAAAGCACTTACGTCAAGTTTTCCCAGGATTCCCCACCATCAGGAAGGGCGTTCCAACTGTCTCTTGTGTCACGATCAAGAGGGGTTAGTACCGTTTCCTGAAGATCATGCCGGCCGTACCAACGATATGTGCCTGGACTGTCACACAGGCAAGTAGGAGATGATGCAAGGGATGATCTTTTCGCGCCGAGACTTCGTGAAAACCTCTGCCAAGGGAATGCTAGTAGTGCTTACCATTGTCGCGGGCGCCCCGACCGCGTTTGCGCGCATGTTGCGAAACCTTGGCCCTGGTAACGACGGAGCAACCCCAGAGGGAAATTTGGCGACTGAACTTGTGCTGCAAGAGTACCATTGGGGGTTTGTCGTCGACACCAGGAAATGTATCGGCTGCGGTCGCTGTGTCCTGTTTTGCAAGTTGGAAAACGATGTTCCCCTGGACACTGAACTCACCAGAACCTGGGTGGAGAGATACGTGATTAGCGATTCAGAAGAGGTGTATGTTGACTCAACGGACGGGGGAATCCATGGTTTCGAAGCGGAGCGTTACAATGAGCAGTACAAAGATCTGGTAATCCGCAAGAGTTTCTTTGTCCCCAAGCTGTGCAATCAGTGTGAGAACCCACCGTGTGTACAGGTCTGTCCGGTCGGCGCCACATACATCGCGCCAGGTGGTGTAATTCTGGTTGACAGGAACCGGTGCGTGGGATGCGGATACTGTATCCAGGCGTGTCCCTATGGAGCGCGATTCCTTGATCCTCGATTCAGGGTTGCAGATAAGTGCACCTGGTGCTATCACAGGATCACCGCCGGCCTCCGTCCAGCCTGCGTCGAGGCATGTCCCGTTGGGGCAAGAATGTTTGGGGACTTGGATAATCCAGAGAGCTCCGCGAGCTTGGTGCTAGCGCAGGAAAGGGTGTCTGTCCTTAAGGAGGACCTGGGAACTCAGCCAAAAGTTCACTACGCAGGTTTGCAGGAGGGGGTACGATAGCTCATGGAAGGCTTCGTCTATCCCAATGACATAGAGGTTCGTTGGAGCCTGATGATTGTTCTCTATCCGTACATCACGGGGCTGGTGGCCGGCGCTTTCATCATTTCATCGCTCTACCACGTCTTTGGCGTCACCAAGTTAAGACCTGTTGCGCGCCTGTCTCTGGTTTCTGCGCTGGCTTTCCTACTGGTTGCCCCACTGCCGTTGGTGTTACACCTGGGGCGACCCGAGAGGGCCTTTGAGATGTTCGTAGCGCCAAACCTGCGCTCCGCCATGTCTGGCTTTGGCTACATTTGGCTATTCTATCTCATCCTGCTGCTTCTCGAAGTCTGGCTTGTGTTCAGGAAGGACATTGTAGAGCTAGCGAAATCAAGCACAGGATTCAAGAGACCAATATACGCGGCACTGGCTCTGGGTGTGTATGACATATCAGAAGCATCTCTGAGCGTGGACCAAAAGCTGATCAGTATCCTAGCGGCTATTGGCATTCCGGGGGCGTGCCTGCTTCATGGCTACGTCGGGTTTATTTTCGGTGCTATCAAGGCCAATCCGTGGTGGTCAACCCCGCTCATGCCGATTATCTTTCTGTTATCAGCCATCGTCTCTGGCATAGCTCTGCTCATTGTTGTATACATCGGCGCAACACTTCTGACTAGGCGATCCCTGGATCACGACTGCGTGAGCGCACTGGCGGACTGGTTGCTGGGATTCTTGGTCGTAGACGTGACGTTGGAAGTTCTAGAAGTCGTAATGAGGATGTATGAGTCTGAGGAGAGCTGGGAACTCATTCGCGTGCTCATCACTCAAAAGCTCAACCTCACCTACTTCGGTCTACAGCTCGGGCTCGGCGCCCTGGTACCACTCATCCTCCTGGGGACCATCGGGGTCCTGGGGTTCAGGCCACAAATCAGGACGGCTGTTAGGTTCATGGCCTCTGTTCTCGTCCTGATCGGTGTCTTTGCCATGCGTTGGAACGTGGTTATAGGCGGGCAACTGTTTTCCAAGAGCCTCAGAGGATTCACCCACTACACCCCAGAGCTTATGGGTCATGAAGGGATTCTAGCCGCTGCCGGGCTAATGGCATTGCCCTTCTTCATCCTCGCCCTGGAAGCATACCTGGTCCCTATCTGGTATGGAGAGCCGGCCCAAAGAAAGGTTCCGGTGGCGATGAGCGATGATCTTCCATGGAGCAGGTGAGTCGGACATTCGCACTGCATGAACACCCTTGAGGAGGTAAAACAACATGGCACAACTTGTCAACGCAAACACACTGCTTCTCGGGCTGGGCACACTCTTGTTCATCGTCCTCATCGTCAGGCCGGCGGTCAAGATTGTCAGACAATGGGAACGCGGCGTCGTCCTGCGCTTTGGCCGCTACGCCAACACGCGGTCACCGGGCCTGAACTTGATCATCCCCTATATTGATCGGATGTTTACTGTAGACACCCGGGTGGAGACCATGGTCGTCGAACCGCAGGAGGTGATCACCAACGACAACGTGACTGTGCACGTAGACGCTGTGGTCTACTTCCAGGTCATCAGCCCGGAAGCGGCCGTCATGAATGTGATTAACTACAAAACGGCTACCACCCAGATTTCCCTGACTACCCTGCGAAGCGTCCTGGGTCAGTCGGAGCTGGATGAGTTGCTGGCCCACCGCGACCGCATCAACGAGCGGCTCCAGCACATCATCGACGAGCACACTGAGGAGCCGTGGGGCGTGCGGGTCACCGCTGTAGAGGTGAAAGACGTTCTGCTGCCCGATAACCTTCAGCGCGCCATGGCCCGCCAGGCTGAGGCCGAGCGAGAGCGACGG
Source organism: Anaerolineae bacterium (assembly GCA_046756905.1). Taxonomy (GTDB): domain Bacteria; phylum Chloroflexota; class Anaerolineae; order Epilineales; family JAANWY01; genus JBHHTZ01. Next base: position 11,846 of record JBHHXF010000053.1, read on the forward strand.
GCGAAAGTGGTGCACGCTCAGGGCGAGCATCAGGCCGCGGAGAACCTGGCCAAGGCGGCGCGCATTATTGCCGGCGAGCCGATCAGCTTGCAACTGCGCTATCTCCAGACGTTGGTGGAAGTGGCCGGCGAGAGAAGCAGCACTATAATCCCCATACCGCTGGATATTGTGGGAGCTCTCCGCGATGCCATCGCGACCCCACACTTGGGGGACGGCCGCTGATAGTACGTAGTTCGTAACTTCACCGTTCAGGCAGTCTCAAGAATAGGCACATAAGGTGACCGGCGCTTGCGAAACTTGCGAAATCGGACCAAAGGTGAGCACAACCGGGCCAGTAGAGGCGGTTGTCGAATGAAAACTGGTTTGGAAGTGCCGGTCACCTGAACGCTTGCTTACGTTCGCAAGTCTGCGTAAAAAGGGCGGGCGGCTGTACAGCCGCCCGCCCTTTTTACAAAGGCGTTGTTCATTCGTAAGTAGTTACTCGGTCTCTTCCAGCGTTATGCGAGCCGGCCGGTGGCACTCGCTG
>JBHHXF010000054.1:0-12361 GCA_046756905.1 Anaerolineae bacterium
GAAATAAATTCCCCCCTGCCGTCAACTGACGCGGAGTGTCATTGCGAGCGAAGCGAAGCAATCCCCTACGTTGCCCCTGGAAGCCACCTTGGAGATTGCTTCGTCGTTTCACTCCTCGCAATGACAGGGAAGTCATTCCTTGACATGCCCTAAGGGCAAGGCTGCCAATCACTTCCCAGAAGCACCTGGATGTCGATCCTATCGTTGGGCTCCGGGGAACGTACGACGGCATCAGGGTCCAGGCGGAGGAAGTGCTGAAGCGCCCTGAGGGTGCGGGGTTTGTCATTGTACACGACGACAGTAGATCGTGATACACGATTCGCATGTCCCGTTCGAACAACCTCAAACCCCTGTCGGGTGAGACTTTTGGCGGCAATCTCGGCCAGGCCATCAGTTGGCGAGCCGTTCTGCACCGCGATTCGCGCGTGCTCTGCTTCAAGACGCCCGTCTTCTTCGGGTGGATTGAGAAACTCCGCCACTGCTTGCGGTAAGGTCTCATGATTCGGTAGCAACACGTATGCACCGCCGGCTGTGATCCAGTTATCCGTCGTCCCCCAATCGATGAAGCGGCTCTTAATGCGGTTCTGTTTAATCTGTAACCCTACCGAGGCCAACTGAATCATCTCCGGCAGTGTCAGGTCTGTCTGCACAGCATCGCCCAGCGTTTCCCACAGACTGGGCAGCTTCCAGACAAGGTCCCAGTTAAGATTCTGCTCTGCCAGACTTCGCAACAACTTCTGCTGTCGTTGGGCGCGGTCGAAGTCGGTGCCACCGTGACGCGACCGGGCATAGCGTAGTGCCGTCAACCCATCCAGGCGGTGGATTCCGACGTCAAGATCGAGCGGTGACAACCCCTCCTCACCAGTCAGTGGCCCATCCAGAAATGCGTCGTGAACCGGGCAATCCACATCGATTGTCACGCCGCCCAACGCATCTATAACCTCAATGAACCCTTCCAGGTTGATGCGCGCATACCGCTGGATCGGCAGATCGAGATTGGTCTCGATGGTCCGCTTGAGCAGACCTGGACCGCCACCCTCGGCATCTTTCCACTCGCCGATGAAATCCACAGCGTTGATCCGTCCAACGCCAAACCCCGGAATCTGAATCCACAGGTCGCGCGGGATCGACAACATGCCCACCGACTGGGCCTGAGGATTGATGGACACCACAATGATCGTATCCGTTCGCCAATCGCCCCATTCGGGCCGTCGGTCAGTCCCCAACAGCAAGATGTTCATGACACCGGCCGGAATCTCCGTCAGGAATGGGGTGGTTGGGTCCTCTGCCGGCCGGTCGAGAACTTGGCGCGCTGATGCGGAAGCACCCACCGCAACGGCACTGGCTGATGGATTGACCTCACTGACAGTCGGCGCGGCGCCGAGTCCGGGCGGGATGGGGGCAAACGGAATTGAGACCAGCGGGCGAAATGTGTAGTTGGCGGTCGGGGTCGGCCGCGGAGTTGGGATGATGAAGACGCCTCGAGTCGCCGGCCCGGCCTGAGGCGACTCAGCGAGTATCGTGGATGGCGCAATGCTGGACACCAGCCACCCCAGACCGATGACTACTACGACAAGCACGGACAAACGTGATATTGAACTTCCGTCAGCTCGATACATGAATGATCACTTTCCAACGCAGAATTGACTGAAAATGGCATTCAGCAGATCCTCGCCGGCGGTCTCGCCTGTGATCTCGCCCAGCGCCGTCACCGCCGCCATCACGTCGATGGACACAAAATCGGCCGGCAACCCTCGCTGGTGAGCCTCTAGCGCGGCCTCAACGTGCTCGGCTGCCTGCGCCAGCAACGCCTTGTGGCGCGGGTTGCTCACCATCAGGCGGTTGCTGGGTATCGCTCGACCGGACAGGATTGTATCCACCAGAGCCTGTTCCAAGGCCCCAAGGCCGGCCTCCGTCAATGCCGAAACGCGCACACATGGCACATCAGCCGGCAGCACGTCGAACTCGGCCTCGGCAGCGCCCAGGTCAATCTTATTGACGACGAGGATAGCCGATCGGTTGCCGATAAGAGCGGCGATTTCGCGATCAGCAGCTTCCACAGGTTGGCTCCCGTCCACAACTAGCAGGGCCAGATCAGCTCGTTCCAACGCCTGGCGGCTGCGGATGACCCCCAGCCGCTCCACCTGGTCCTCGGTTTCTGCGATGCCGGCGGTGTCCACCAGCACCAGCGGTACACCGTGCAGGTTGATTGTCTCTTCCAGCGTGTCGCGCGTAGTACCCGGAACTTCCGTGACAATGGCGCGTTCTACCCGCAGCAGCGCGTTGAGCAGGCTTGACTTGCCCACGTTGGGCCGGCCCACGATGGCCGCTCGCATGCCCTGGCGGTAAATCATGCCCTTGCTGGCATCGCGCAACAGTCGCTCGATTTCGCCCAGGATGCCGTTGAGCGGGCCGGCGATGTCCTGCGATGGCACTTCGTCCTCGGTGAAGTCGATGCTGGCCTCCAGGTAGGCCAGCACGTCGAGCAGTTGCCGGCGCACCTTTCGCACCGCGTCCGAGAGCCGCCCCTCGAGCTGCGTCATGGCGATGCGGTGGCCGGCCTCCGTTCGCGCCTGGATCATATCCTGCACAGCTTCGGCCTGGGCCAGGTCCAGCCGGCCGTTGACGAAGGCGCGTAGCGTGAACTCCCCCGGCTCAGCCAGCCGGGCGCCGAGACGCAGGACCAGGTTCAGGATGCGCTGGAGCGAGAGGGGACTGCCGTGCCCCTGAATCTCCGCCACGTCCTGCCGGGTGTAGGTGTGGGGGGCTGGGATGTAGAAGGCGAGGGCTTCGTCGAGCACTTCGCCAGTGGCTGGCTCGACGACCTGGCCAAACGTGATCCGACGGGGGCGCAACTCACGTTCGTGGGCGACCTGGAAGACCTGTTTCAGAATCGACAGGGCCTCCGGGCCACTCAGGCGTACAATGCCGATCCCGCCCTGACCGGGCGGGGTGCCGATGGCGGCGATGGTATCGGTGAGTGAGTACATAACACCGGCAATTCTACCCGCCTGGGCGCCTCGAAGCAAACGCCATGAAACCGGTTTGCTCGAATCGCCGGCCAGGGTTATAATTCGGCGTCTGTACCTTGACAATGGCACATTCCGCTGTCCGGCAGTTGAAACTGCACCAACCCCTGCAAAGTCACCCTTCGGCGACTGAAACTCAATCCGCGTAGGCGGATTTCGCAAGCGTTGCCGCGAATTCATTCGCCAGGCTCGGGATGTGCCATTGTCAAGGTACGCACTTGACGACATTTGCACGCCCCGCCAGGAGATAGATTGCTCATGCGACTTGTCGCGTTCTTCGTGCTTATTCGACAAAGGTTTGTAGTGGCGGCTTCAGCCGCTTCGCAAACGACTGAAGTCGTTACTACGAATGTCAATTATGTCAACAGGGGATTGGTGGGCCTCGCCCTGGTTCTGGCGTTGGCAGCCTGTGGCGGCCCGGCCCAGTCACCGCCGGCGCCACTCCCTCAGGCGACAGCGCAGCCCCCCACCGTGGCTCCGCCGCCGACTTCCCCACCGGAGCCAACGCCAACGCCGCTGTCTCTCTCGGATGTGGGAAGCGAATTCCGCACGTTCGTGAACGAGGCTTATCAGTATGCCATCCAGGTGCCGCTCGACTGGGCGGTCACCCCCCGAGGCGCCGGCCACGCCGACAGAATCGAAGTCTCTGCCGCCGGCCCCAGCGAAATTCGGGGGCCGAACATTGTGCCCCCGCTGGTATTCGCCATCTCGGCGCTGGGTCCCGCCACCGGCTACCGCAGCTTCAACGATGTTGAAGCGAATCGGGCCGTAGGGGATGAGACTCTCGACACGGTTGACCTCGAAGTGGCCGGCCTGCCGGCGCGACGCATCCACTCCCGCGACGAGGTGTATGGCGATTCCATCCATTACATCATGCAGCGCGACGATCAGTTTTTCGTCGTCGATGTGTATGGCTACGACAAGCCCCTGGTCGAACCGATTTTGAACACGTTCAGCCTGCCACCAGAACTGTCGCCGGCAACGGTCGCTGGCCAGATTCGTGAACTGGATGCCCAGGCGCGTATGATGACCGTGGCCGAGGAGTCAGGTTCCGGCCGGCAGGTGATTTGGTTCACCGACACAGAGCTGCTGCCGAGGGGCCGGCTGGAGGGGTTCATCGACGCGGGCGATTACGTCAAGGTGGAGGGGTTTGCTGGGGACAGCGAGCAGGTTGAAGCTACGCATATTATGCTACAAGCACCCGAACATGTGGGCGGCGCGCCTGTATTAGAGTTCCAGCGGCTTGGCGGCATTGCCGGCTTCCAGGACTCATTGGTCGTTTTTGATGATGGCATAGCCCGCTTGCAGAGTGGTAACAACCCACCTGTCGAAAAGAATCTCTCAGAGGACCAGTGGAAGCAGGTGAAGAACTACATCGCGATATTCAAACCCTTTGCCTGGCACAACGAGGACAACCCTGGCGGTCCCGACAACCTGGCGACAGACCTGGATTTCTACGGGGCCGGCAAGTTTGAAGCGGGTTTCGACAACCAGCAGGAAGTCGTCGGCTACATTCAGGAACTCCTGGCGCAGTTATCAGAATAGCGGAATCTGGGCCTCGGCCTGTTCGATAATCGGTTCGAGGCCTACGATCTTCTTGAACTCTTGCCGGTCTACCTCGGGTTCGCCGGCCATGGTTTGAAGATGCCGCGCCTTGATCGGCGACCAGCGGCGCTCGGCCAATTCGCGCCGCCAAAGCGGATTTCGCCCCAGCTTGACGCGCAGCAAGTCCACCAGTCGATCCGGTACAACCAGGTAGCCGGCCACCGCTTCCGGTAGAACATCAATCCCCAGGTCGTCCCAGCGTCCCGTCTCCGCGATGCGAAACGCATGGGTGGCGCGTCCCCCTTCACCCCACACCACATCGGCGATGCCGGCGCCCACAGAGAACCCCAACCGCTTCCCCAAATGGTGCACCGCGTCCGAGATGTCCTTCCGCTCGGCCGGATCAGCGATCTGTCTCTCCCAAATTCCAGCCCCGGTCTCCACACCATGCGCAGCCAGTAGAGCCGCCACCAATTCAGCCTCGGGAGTCAGCCAACCCGGAAAGTAGCGGTAAACGTCGGTCGGCGTGATCGGCGATTCGCGTTTCAGCAAATCGACGAGGGTGTCCTCCACTCGCTCGGCCAGGGGCGGGCCGGGCGGCGCTTTCGGCAACCACCAATGGGTTGGCTTGTCGCCAACGACGGCCGTCAGAACTCCCTCGGATAGGGCCGCGCGGAGGCCTTGACGCACGTGCTGTTGTACAAAGGCGAGGGGCGAAATCTCGGCCTCCAGAGCGACCATGGCCTGGCGCAGTACACCGGACTCGGCCAGGTTCACCACAACAGCAGTGAAAATCCAGCCGAAAGGCGCGGGTTCGGCTCTGGCGCGGAGAAGGTCAACCGCCGCCTGGACAGCGGCGCTCTCGATGGCCTCAGCCAGGTCCGGCAGCGTCAGCGATGTGGGCAACGACGGCGTTGTCGAAGGCCTGAACGTCATGTCGTAGACACCGCCGGCAGCGTCGAAGAGATGGGCCGGCTCCGTGAGCCGTGGTTGGTAGATAAAGGCTTCCAGCGATGCGCCTGGCGACATGGCCATTAGCGTCGCGGCAGCGCGGGTGGGATCGTCGTCCTGGAATCGGAAGAGCACCTGCCCATCAGCCCGAAGTGCCGGCGACAGAGCAGCCAGCGTAGCCCCCAGCGCGCGGACATGGCGTGTCCAGCCGCCGATCGGTGGTTGTAGACCGCCGGCTCCACCTCGCCCGAACACCCATCGGCTCCACAACTGCTCCCAGATCCACTTTTCGACGTCCAGGGCGGGTGGAGCGCCAAGAATAAGGGCAATACGGTGGGCAGGCAACTGCCGGGCGAGCTGACGGATCGGGCCGGCAACTACAGCCACATTGGGCCGTGGGTCCGATTCGCCAAAGAAGGTCTCCAGGTCCCACGAAAGGTGAAGAGGTATTTCGATCTGGTTCTCCGGCGGCGCTTGAGTCAGTAGATGCCAGATATTAGGCTCCATTGCAAGCGACGTCTCGCCAGTCTGGTGTGCAGAACTCGTCGAGGGGTTGGGAACGTCGCTATCGACGGGGGTAGGCTGCAGCCGGCCGGCATCCAATGCGTGGAGCAATTGCAAGCGCAGAATACGCTGCACCGCCGGATCATCTGACAGTTCGGCGTCTATTTTTCGGGTGATGTCCGCTAGGGCTGTCAGATTGCGGGGGCTATACTGGTCCAGGCGCCGGCGAGCAACCTCGCGGCCCGACGTGTCCTGGGCATCCACGAGCCATTCCAGGATAAACCAGAAGCTCAGGCCTCGCCGCTCGAACCGCGCTGCGCATGCTGTGTCGCCGTCGTCGGCCGGCGCCCGCCCCTGGAAGCCACAGGCCTTGCAGGCGAGTTCCTTTTCAACTGGAGTCTGGCGAGCCCGGTCCCAGATGAAGGCCGTGGCCGGCGTCGGCTCGCCGCAGGCAGGGCAGGTGGTCTGATATAGATCTTGTATGTACAGGTCCAGCGGCGTATCGCGCTTGGTAGTCCCAGCCAGTCGGGCCAGAGCGCGCTGTCGGTCCGCATCACTAACCGATGACAGGCTGCCCCAAAGGCGAAGCTGCTGGGCCGGCGTTCGGACCATTAGAATCGCCCGCCGTGCTTGATCGAGCGCTGCTCTCGCCACCCAGACATCCTCGGCAAACGGCACCAGCACGACATCTCCAGGCGAGGAATGGGCCTGGATGACCTCGGTCCAGATAGACACAGCCGATCTGTGATCGTCGATGGGGATCAGGTATTTCCCGCTCACGACATATCCTCCGCGAAGAACCGTTAAAATTAGTATACCACAGAGCGGCCGGCAGTTGAAACCGGCGGCTATTGATTTATCAGAACAAGTGTGCTATAATGAAGGCTGGCATGACATCAAGTGAACGTGCGATGTTATTACGTCGTGTTTGGACTTGCGTTTTTGTCTGGAATCATGTAAACTATAAGCGTTCGGCGCTTAGAAAGGAACACACAGCACCATGGCTGATAACGAACGTGCGAAAGCATTGGAGACAACCCTGTCTCAGATCAAACGTCGATTTGGAGACGGAGCAATCATGAAAATGGGCGAGGCTCCGGGCATTCAGGTCGAGGCTATCCCCACCGGCTCATTGGCCTTGGATGTGGCGCTGGGGATTGGAGGCATTCCCCGTGGTCGCGTGACAGAAATCTACGGCCCGGAATCATCAGGCAAAACTACGCTGGCGCAGCACATCATCGCCGAAGCACAGAAGATGGGTGGTGTTGCGGCATTTGTCGATGTTGAGCATGCCTTGGATCCTAGCTATGCCGAGAAGTGTGGCGTCAACGTTGACGAACTTTATATCTCCCAGCCCGATACTGGAGAGCAAGCTCTTGAGATTGCGGAAGCTTTGGTGCGCAGTGGGGCTGTAGACGTCATCGTGATTGACTCTGTGGCGGCGCTGGTTCCGCGAGCAGAGATCGAGGGGGATATGGGTGACTCGCATCCCGGCTTGCAGGCCAGGCTGATGAGTCAGGCGCTGCGGAAGCTGGCCGGTACAATCAAGCGCTCCAATACAGCCCTGGTCTTCACCAACCAACTCCGACAGAAGATCGGTGTGCTCTTCGGAAATCCGGAGACGACGAGTGGCGGCATGGCGTTGAAGTTCTACTCGTCTGTACGATTGGACCTACGTTATAGTGAAGCCATAAAGAGCGGAGGGGAGATCATCGGCACCCGCATTCGTGTACGGGTCAAGAAGAACAAGGTGGCTCCCCCGTTCCGCAAGGCCGAGTTCGATATCATGTACAACGAAGGTATCTCCAAGGCCGGCGACGTCCTCGACATGGCCGTAGCGATGGACATTGTTGACAAGCGTGGGTCATACTACTACTACGACGATGACATGCTGGCGCAGGGCCGTGAGAACGCCAAGGCGGCGTTGTTAGGCAATCCGGCCACGCTACTGACAATCGAAAACGATGTACGGAAAACGGCCGACCTACCTACCAAGGACATTCCAGAAGGCTTGGAGATGCCGGCGACTGAAGAGCAGGAAGCACAAGCCGAGCAAGAAGGAAACGACAAGGCGTAGTCTGATAGTGCTACGCCTGGCGAACCAGACGCGAGCAGGAAGCGCAGAACCTGACTCAAAGCGCGCTTCCATCGTAACAGCTATCGCCCCGCCCCCGGGGGGCGGCGCACTCCCGTAAGCTCGCAAGACTGCACTGTTGTGCGGCTGCAATAACCCGCACGGCCTGTGTAATTCGATAATGACTGTGAACTCAAACGTCGACCGTGACGGACAACAGATCGAACAGGATTTCAATAACCGGATGGACTCGTACCGGCGAATTGGGTAATAGGTGAACCACAATCATACAATAGATCTGTCTCCGCACGTCGTACACCGACTATAGGGTTGAGGGAGAGAATACTACTAGCGCCGCCCGCGGGGCATTGCCTCGGGCAATGGACTGCGTGTGCGTCCGGAAGGCGATAGCTGTGGCAACAGGCCGCAGCTTTTTTTGTTTCAACTATGGCCGAGGTAAAATGGCTGGCACGATAACAGAACTTCGAGCGCAACAAAAGCGCAAGGACCGGGTGAATGTCTACCTGGACGGCCAGTATGCATTCGGAATTAAGGACCTTCTCGCAGCACGGCTTCGAGTCGGCCAGCAGTTGACAGATGATGACATTGCCAATCTGAAGCGAGATGATGCTTTTGAAGAAGCATACAACCGCGCGCTCAACTATCTTTCGTACCGACCTCGCAGCTCGGCTGAGGTCAGGCGGAATCTGCAGAAAAAGCAGACGCCAAACTCGGTTGTCGAAGCGGTCGTTGAGCGACTGACGCGGGCCGGCCTTTTGGACGATGCGGTTTTCGCCGAGTATTGGGTTGAACAACGCGAACAATTCAAGCCTCGGAGTCCGCAGATGCTCCGTCACGAGTTGAGGATGAAAGGCATTGCACCGGAACACATAGACCGGGCCATCCGGGACCTGGACGAGGGGGCCAGCGCACGCCGGCTGGCTGGCGAACGAGCACGGAGATACGCCCATCTCGAGCGCAAAGAGTTCTGGCGCAAGATGGCTGGGTACTTACAGCGCCGAGGGTTTCGCTACCATATCATCCAACCGATCATTGAAGACCTGTGGCAGGAAATCGAACATGCTGATCCTGATTCTTAATCTGCTGGGAAGATTGACATCCGGCGCCAGGTTCCGTGCCTGGGCCGGCGCCCCCGGTACTTACTGCAGTCCGGGAGAAACACAACCGGGAGTTCATTGCCGAGCTGGACTGCACTCTTGCACCACCAGGAGGTGGCTAAGTGGAAAATGTATTGCTGACAGTTGTCATAGCGCTGGTGGTTGGGGCAATGGGCCTCGCCGCTGGCTACTGGTATAGAACATATCGTGACGAACGCGAACTAGGCTCAGCCCGATCACTTGCCAATTCAATCGTCGCACAGGCTGAGGCCGATAGCAAGGAAGTTGTCCTAGGAGCCAAAGATGAAGCCCTAAAGATTCGAAATGAAGCGGAGGCCGAGGTCAACAAACGACGTCATGAACTGCAGAAGCAAGAAGAAAGGCTGGCTACCCAACGAGACAAACTTGATCGCCGATATGATCAATTGGAAGGGCGTGCTAGGAACCTTGATAAGCGCGAGAAAGGGCTACAGCGAACCGAGCAAGCCATAGATGAGATGCGGCAACGGCGCATTCAAGAGCTGGAGCGGGTAGCAGGTCTGAGCCAAGAGGATGCTCGCGCCGAGTTGTTGGAGGCGGTCGAAGAAGATATCCGGACTGACGCTGCGCGAATTATCCGCGAAGTTGAAATGCAAACGCGAGATGAGGCACAACGACGCGCTCAGGAAATCATTGTGATGACGATTCAGCGCTGTGCAACCGACTACGTGGCCGACAACGTTGTATCCACGCTCACGTTGCCAAACGACGATATGAAGGGGCGCATCATCGGCCGACAAGGTAGAAACATCCGCGCCTTCGAGAACGCTACGGGGGTAGACGTCATCATCGACGACACACCGGAGTCGGTTGTCCTCTCATGCTTCGATCCCGTGCGGCGGGAGATTGGCCGGCAGGCCCTGGAAAGACTCGTCAACGATGGGCGCATTCATCCAGCCCGCATAGAAGTAATTGTACAGAAGACCAAGGACGAGGTCGAGGCCATGATCCGCGAAGAGGGTGAGAAAGCGGCCTACGAGGCCAAGGTTCCAGGACTACATCCAGAATTGGTGAGGCTCCTGGGTCGATTGAAGTTCCGCACCAGCTATGGCCAAAACGTGCTTCAGCACTCTGTCGAGACAGTTCATCTGGCCGCCATGCTGGCGGCAGAGGTGGGGGCTGATGTAGATGTGGTGCGGGCCGGCGCTCTGCTGCACGACATTGGTAAGGCTGTGAGCCACGAGGTTGAGGGACCTCACGCTCTCATCGGCGCCGATATTGCCAAACGGCACGGCATGGGGCCGAAGATTGTGAATTCTATCTCTTCCCACCATCACGACCAGGAACCGCAGAGCGTCGAAGCCATTATCGTTGAATCGGCCGACGCGATTTCTGGCGCTCGGCCCGGAGCCCGGCGCGAAACATTGGAGATGTACGCCAAGCGCATCAAGGCACTGGAGAACATCGCGCGTGATTTTCAGGGTGTGGAGGAGTGTTACGCGATCCAGGCCGGTCGTGAACTCCGAATAATTGTTGAGCCAAACGAAATTGATGACCTGGCGACCATTCAACTCTCCCGCAATATCGCCAAAAAGGTCGAAGAGAGCCTGGAATACCCCGGGCAGGTCAAGGTAACGGTTATTCGTGAGACTCGAGCTGTGGGATATGCGAAGTAGAGATATTTGTTTAGAGCGTGTAGGACTCCGAGATAGCCTGAGTCGACGTTATATGTTATAATCTAATGGGATACTCCTTGTTCTCACTCGGTGGATCCATCATTCAAACGGAGCCCCGTGGACAGTTATTCCAATGAGGAGGCGGCGTCGTGGAAGACATCATCAAAGTCTCGGCAAGATCGCGAACAACTGCGGTAGCGGGCGCCATCGCGGGTGTGGTGCGTGAGAGCAATCGCGCAGACGTACAAGCCATTGGCGCCGGCGCGGTCAATCAGGCGGTTAAGGCCTGTGCCATCGCACGCGGCTACCTGGAAGAGGATGGCATAGACGTTATCATGATTCCCTCATTTGTTGAGGTGATGATCAACCAGCAGGAGCGAACAGCGGTACGTCTGGTAGTAGAACCACGCTAGCCTGTCGGAGCAAGGGAACCTGGGCGCAAAATTGGTTGGGGAGAGGGCTGGAGAGCGCTTGCATCACTCCTCTCCCCTGCCCCCTACTTCCCTGTCCCCTGACTCCCCGGACGGGCGGTTAACTCTTTAAATGCCTCAGCCGAGACCTCTAGCAGCTTGTCGTTCTCCCATCGGACGACCACTGTCTCCTTCATCACATTGATGTCGACTACCTGGCCGGCGCCCCTCGCCGACGAGACTTTGGTGCCGATGGCCGGCAGCTTGCCCTTGATTTCCGTGTACTGAACGTCTTCATAAGTAAGACAGCACAGCAACTTCCCACAGTTGCCGGAGATTTCCGAGGGCGACAGCGGTAAGCGCTGGTTCTTGGCGGCTTTAATGGATACTCGAGGGAAGCCGTCTGTCAACCAGGTTGCGCAGCACTGGTGCAGACCGCACCGGCCGATCCCATCGAGCAGCTTAGCCTCATCTCGCGCCCCGATTTGGCGCATCTCAACCCGCACCTTGAGCGCTTTCGTGAGATCGCGCACCAACCCCCGAAAATCAACCCGTTTGTCGGCTGTGTAGAAGATGGTGAGCCGGCTGCCGTCAAAATTGTACTCCGCGCTCACTGGCTTCATCTGAAGCCCATGGTCCTTTACTTTCGCTCGCGCTGTGTCCAGGGCCTCGGGTGCCTTCAGTTTCAAGTGCTCCATCTCAGTCAGGTCACGCCAGTCCGCCCGCCGATGAATGGGTTTGAGGGAGGATTTCACCTCTTTATCGACTACCTGTCGAGGGGATATTATTACGCGGCCGGCCTCGGTTCCCTGAGATGTCTTCACAACTACCCAATCGCCGGTATTCAAATCCTCAAACCCTTTGGGATCGAAGTAGTACACCTTGCCTGCCCGCTTAAAGCGGATGCCTACGATAGCGGTCATGGCCTATCCTTTCACAATCGAAGCAGAACGTTGATAGCCTCAGATTCGTTGTCATATCTATGGTACTGCGTAGTGCGTACTGCGTATTTCGTCGAGTCGACATCTCTTGATACGCAGTACGCACTGCGCACGACGCAGTGCGTAAATAGGTT
>JBHHXF010000055.1:0-12354 GCA_046756905.1 Anaerolineae bacterium
GATTTGAGATTTGAGATTTCAGATTTCAGATTTGACACGACCGAACCTTGCGAAGGTTCAGCGAGAACTTGTTAGCCGGCGTATTCTTCTCAACCGAACATGCTTCATTTGCTAGGGTCAACATGCAACCTTCGCAAGGTTTGCAAATCTGAAATCTGAAATCTGAAATCTCAAATCTCAAATCTCAAATCTCAAATCAAGAAAATGGCTGATTGGAATCAAGCGATACTGCGGTGGCTGAATGACTCGGCCAATCAGGGCATCCTGATCACGGATGCTGAACTGAATATTCGCGGCTGGAACAAGTGGTTGGAAGTCCACAGCGGGCGCCCGGCCACAGAGATGGTTGGGCAGAATCTGCTCGAAATGTACCCCAAGCTGGTTGAGCGGGGGCTGGACCGGTACTATCGAAATGTGCTGGCGGGGGAGGTGCAGGTTCTCGCCCAGCGCTTTCACCGCTACCTGCTGCCCATGCCGGCAGGGGCTGACGCCAATGGGTTCTCCCTGATGCCCCAGAGCGCGCAGATCGCGCCGCTGATCGAAAACGGGCAGGTGTTCGGTACGATCACCGCAATTGAAGACCAGACCGACCGCGTGGTCCACGAAGAGGAACTCAGACGCCAGCTTGCGGTGCAGAGGACACTGTACGAGATTGACCGCGCGATCCTTACGCTGGACCTGTCGGACTGCCTGCAACGGGTTGTGAACGAGGCGGCTGCGTTGGTTGGTGCATCGACGGCGGCAGTGGTGCTGCGGGAGGGGGATACGCTGCGCATCGGCGCATCTTGCGGGGACGACGGGCGGCGCGAAGGCTTGCACCTGGAGGCCGGCAGCATCGCGGCATGGGTAGCGCGCTCGGGTCAGGCGGTCGTGCTGACAGACGTCGAGTCGCACGACGGACCATCGGAACAGAAGGCGCTCTATCCAGGCAGCCGGTCCATCGTCGCTGCGCCCCTCGTCCTCGGGGAACAGGTCATCGGCGTGTTGCTGGCCGAATCGCCCCGTCCCGCAGTATTCGGGGGATCGGAGCTGGAGCTGATGGTTGCCCTGGGCACACAGGCGGCCATCGCCATCCGGAACGCGCAACTGCACGAACAGACTGAGCAGCGCCTGGAACGCCTCAGTGCCTTACGTGCAGTGGATTTCGCCATCACTGCCAGTCTCGACCTGCGCGTCACCCTCAACATTCTCCTCGATCACGCCGTATCCCAGTTGGGCGTAGACGCGGCGGCCGTGCTGCTCTTCAATCCCTACACGCACAGCCTGGAATTCCTCGTCGGGCGCGGCTTTCGGAAAGGGACTCGCCGTCGGTTTTCCCTGCGTCTGGGCGAGGGCTTTGCCGGCCATATCGTCGTGGATCGCCGCACCCTGGCGATTCCCGACCTGCGAGTGCCCGTCGACGATCTGGAACCCGGTCAGCCGTCCATTGAAGCGCGACGGTCGAAGCTCCAGGAGGAGGGTTTCGTGGCCTACTTCGGCGCTCCCCTGATCGCCAAGGGTGAGGTGAAGGGGGTGCTGGAACTCCTACACCGGTCCCCGCTTCGACCTGACTCGGAGTGGTTCGAATTCCTGAAGTCACTGGCCACACAGGCGGCCATCGCCATCGATAATGCCGATATGTTCAATAACCTGCAGCGCTCGAACCAGGAGCTCAGGCTGGCCTACAACGCCACCATTGAAGGCTGGGCGCGTGCCCTGGAGTTGCGCGACAGAGCGACCGAGGGTCACAGCCAGCGCGTCACCGACATGACGCTGCGCCTGGCTCGAGCCATGGGTATCAGCCGCGAAGAGCTGGTTCACGTTCGGCGCGGGGCTCTGCTCCACGACATCGGCAAGATGGCGGTTCCTGACGCGATTCTCCGCAAGGTTGATGAGCTTAGCAATGAGGAATGGGACATCATTCGCCAACACCCGGTCCATGCTTATCAGATGTTGTCGCCCATCGCTTTCCTCCGGCCGGCGCTGGACATCCCCTATTGCCACCACGAGCGGTGGGACGGCGGCGGCTACCCGCGCGGGCTGAAAGGCGAGCAAATCCCCCTACCGGCGCGCATCTTCGCCGTAGTGGACGTCTACGACGCCCTATGCTCCGACCGGCCCTACCGCCAGGCCTGGCCGGAAGAGAAGGCGCTGCAACACATCCGCGAGCAGGCCGGCCACCACTTCGACCCGCAGGTGGTAGAGCTATTCTTCGAGCACGTGGTGAAGGGTTGATATGTAACTTTTCGTCCCCGCTTGCATCTAATCCCCGTAGAACGTAACAAGGAATTGGATATTGGGTATTGGGTATTGGATATTGGGTATTGCCTCATTACAATATCCAATACCCAATACCCAATCCCCAATCCCCAAGACCTGGCAACAGGAGGATCGAATGTCATTGATTCCAGAGAAAGAACGCCGGCTGGTGGCCGAGGATTTGGAAGCGGAACTCAGCCGGCGGGTGAAACTGCTGGTGTTTACCCAGGAGTTTGAGTGCGATTTCTGCAAGGAAACCCACCAACTCGTTGAGGAGTTGTCGGAGCTGTCGGACAACCTGACGATGGAGGTATACGACTTCGTGGCGGACGAAGACGTGGCGGCCAAATACGGCGTGGACAAGATTCCGGCCATCGTCATACTCGACGAGGATGGGGAGGATGCCGGCATCCGTTTCTACGGTATCCCGTCGGGCTATGAGTTCGCGTCACTGCTCGAAGCCATCAAGCTGGTCGGCAGTGGCAACCTCCATCTCAGCGCCAACACGCTGGACATGGTGAAGACCATTCAGGAGCCGGTACACATCCAGGTCTTCGTCACGCCCACCTGCCCCTACTGCCCGCGTGCCGTGGTGCTGGCCCATCAACTGGCCTACGCCAGCCCCTGGATCACTGCTGACATGGTAGAGGCCACGGAGTTTCCTCACCTATCCATCAAATACAACGTGATGGGTGTGCCGCGCACGGTCATCAACGAAAACATCCACATCGAGGGCGCGGTTCCCGAGCCGATGTTGATGCCACAACTGATGCAAGCCCTCTCCAACGGACACAGCTAGCCGCTTTCTCTCACAGTCTTACATGGAAAAAGGGCCGGCTGATCCCAGCCGGCCCTTTCCCCATACGCGTCAGCCTAAGCGGCTAGCGACCGCCGGTCGAGTGGCCGAAGGCCGTATCGAGACCCAGGGAGCGGGTCTCGCCAAGCCGCTTGGCCTCGATACGTGCCTAAAGGCACTACTCGACCGGCGCTCCCGCCCTAGGTTGATGCGCAGACGGCCCCTTCCCCCCTCTAACTCCCCCCACAGGGGGAGACCAGGCTTCCCCCCCTGTGGGGGGGATTGAGGGGGGGCAGCGGTGTGCGACTTTTTTCCGTCTGGCCTTTTTCCACATCCCCGCGCAGCGACCGACCCTGCTGCCCATTCGCTACTCTCACAGCGTTTGCTGGATCGCCGGCGTCAACCGCACCAGGAAGTCATGCGCCGGTTCCAGAGCCAGGCCGGCCAGGAACCAGACCGGGGCGTAGTCTAGGCGAATCAGGCCGCGCACGTGCCAGCGGCTGTGCTTCGAGTAGTCCCACGGACAGGTCCCGATGACCCGGCGCAGCAGCCAGCCGGCGGCGTATTCCACGGCGAAGAAACCGAGCATGTACAGCAGGCCGCGCGCCGGCCACGGCCACGCGCGGATGAGGTTGTGGATGGGCTCGTATAGCGGCGCAATCAGGCCGTAGATGGGGAACATCCACAGGTAGCTTGTGCCGCGCAGGTTCCAGCCCCGTTGCCGGCCGGTGACCTTCTCCCGCGTGGCGGTCCACACGATTTCAGCGCACCAGCCCAGAAGGCCGTAGATGATGAAGCGGATTAGCATCCTTGATCAGTGATTGAGTTGGCTATTAGGCCGCCGCGAGTTCCGGTTGGCGCGTTCGCGCCACCCTCCACCCTTCGACAGGCCCCTCGACAGGCCCCTCGTCAGGCTCGGGACGATGCTCGGGAGGGGCCTCAGGACGTCGCTCACGGCTACGAGTTTCGCCACTCCCTGCGGGAGTTCATCCCTGGCGCGGACGAAATACCCGTTTCCGAAGCTCGAAGAGCGGCGAAAGACGTAGCCAGGGGTGGAGCGGAGCGCAACTCCTGGCTGCTACGATGCCCTGGCAGTGGTCAGCAGGATGTGGACCACGTTGAGTACTGTGCTGGTTAGGCTCGCGACCAGCGTGTCCATCTGCTGTTGAGACACGATGGGCCATTTGCGAGTGATGAGAAACAGGGTGATCAGGACCGCGTACGCCTTGACCAGGTTCGAGCGAAACGCGCTTGAGTCGGGCCCGGTCTTGTGCTGGAGCGCATACATGGCCGCCGTCGCGCCGGCAATGCCACCGGGGAACGCAAGTTGCCAGATCAGTACATCCTCGGGCACGCGCAATCGCAGCGCGGCCAACAGGCGGGCGAAGAGCTTATCGAACGCGAAGAAGGCAAAGGCAGCCAGGTTGATCGCCACCAGGTAGGCGATGGACCAGGATAGATTGAGATTGTTGTGGGCCAGCACCGTTGCATACGCCACGGCTGACAGCGCCGCCGGCCCGTAGATCAGATGAGCGATGGAAAAGCCCATGCTTGCCTCCCCGCCAGATGACCATCTCCGTAACCGTTGAGTTGGATGAATCTGCGTGTGCTGCTACAATTGGTTTGCATAAGTATATCATCTTCTTTCAGTTTTGCCAATAACGAGTGGAACTCTGCGAACTCGGCCGGCGTCTTGTTGTCCGGCGCTCGGGCCGGCGCTACTCTGGCTCGCAGCGCACGTCTGAATGGTTGGATGTATTTGAGATGGAGAATCTGAGGTACTGCATTCGACTCCTTTTCACGCTGGTGGCCGTGGTTGCCGGCCTGTCGTTCACGGCCAGGGCGTATGCCGGCGCGCCTGAGTACCACGTGGTGCAGCCGGGGGATACCCTCTGGGGGATCGCGCGTAGGTACAAGGTGTCGCCGGCTGCGTTGCTGGTCGCGAATACCGACATCCACCCGGCGGAAGTCTTGCCAGGCGATCGGCTGACAATCCCCGACCGGAGCCCGCCGGCGGCCGGCGCAACCCTCAGAACGACCGGCCACGGGCAACCTGCTGCGTTTGTGCTGGGTAGGCCGATTAAGGCGCTCTACATCACGTACTACGGCATTGGCCACAAGGGCTTGAGATCGCACGTCCAGGAGTTGCTGCGCACCACGGAACTCAACGCGGTGGTGATCGACGTCAAGGGGGATCGCGGGTACATCCCCTATCGCAGCGATGTGCCGCTGGCCGGCCAGGTCGGCGCGCAGCCCCACATCCTGGTCGAGGACTGGGGTGAGTTGATGACCTGGTTTCGCGAGCACAACATCTACACCATCGCCCGGATCGTGGTCTTCAAGGATGATCCATTGGCTGCGACGCGGTTGGAGTGGGCGGTACTGAACAGTGAGACCGGGGAGCCGTGGCGCGACCGCGAGGGCCTGGCCTGGGCCGATCCGTTTCAGGAGGAGGTTTGGGATTACAACGTCGCCATCGCTGTTGAGGCTGCCGGCAAGGGTTTCGACGAGATTCAGTTCGACTACCTCCGCTTTCCAACCGACGGCAACCTGAAAACTCTCCAGTTCTCACAGGAAAACACCGAGGCGAATCGGCGGGCGGCGATTGTGGGCTTCCTGGAGCGGGCGCACCAGGCTCTAGCGCCGACCGGCGTACGGATTGCGGCCGACGTGTTCGGCTACACCACCTGGCGAAAAGATGACACCGGCATCGGGCAGGTGATCGAGGAGATGGCAGACTACATCGATGTCCTCTCCCCGATGCTCTATCCATCCACGTTCCACGCCGGCCTACCCGGCTACCCCGTCGCGGTTCCGTACCCGTACGAGACGGTATTCCTCAGCACCCGCCGCGCTGTGGAACGCCTGGATGGGACGGGTGTCGAGGTGCGACCGTGGATTCAGGATTTTCCCGATTATGCCTTCGACAAGCGAGTGTACACCCCGGATGAGATTCGCGCCCAGATGCGGGCCGCGCTCAATGCCGGCGCCGGCGGGTGGATGCTGTGGGACCCGAGGGTGAGGTACACGATTGAGGCGCTGATGCCGGCGGCGCACTAAGGTGTGGACGCCTGCTTCGTGTTGCGTATTGAGTATTTCGTATTGCGTACTCGGCAGGCTGGTATACGCAATACGAAATACTCAATACGCAATACGAAGTGCGCAGTTTTCGTCTTGATGCCGTCTAGACCCACACAACCCCACACACTGAGACCAATGAGCCATTCTGTGGGTCGGCCGGGCAGCGGTCGTAGCCGGCCCGCGTGCCATGGGCGCCGTCGAGATAGCGCATCGCCAGGTAGATGGGGGGCAGCCCGCAGATACGATAGCGGTCGCCTGCGGCGCGGACGAGGCCAAAGAACGCTTCTGCATCTCCGTTGCACATCGCCCCTATAAGCTCGTCATCGGCTGCCTGGATGCGGGCGCGGTCAGTCCAGTCCAGCGGTTGGGGATCGCCGAAGGCCGGCCCCGCGTGCGCCAGGTCGCCGGCGGCGATGACAACAACCTGGCGGTTGGCTGTCGCCTTCCGCAGAGCCTTGATGGCTGCGTCAAACAAGGGGTCTTCGCCTGGCGCCAGCAAGCCCATGACAAAGTGGGCGAAGGAGCCACACAGAATCGGCACCAGCTCTACAGGCTGGCCCTCGCGCACGTGGTGCAGCCAGACGGCTGCCAGTTCCACCGAGTGCTCGCGCCTATGGTGGAGTTCCTCGTCAAACGCAGCTTCCTCTCCAATCGCCTCGGCTACGGCGTCCACCACGTCGGTGGCGGTGGGCAGGACGCCGAGGGGTGTGGCATAGTTCTGTCGAGTCAGTGTCAGGGTGCCCAGGTCTCCATTGTGATCGGTGCCAAAAACCACAGCCAGGTCGGCTTCGCGCGCAATCTCTCTGGCGGCTGACCAGACGCGGGCATAGACCGGGCCGCCGCGCTGGAAGTCAATGTGGGGGCTGACCAGCCCACAACCATGCGGCAACACCAGGCCATCCTGACTCGGACTCTGGGCAAAGGAGTTCAGGTACTGGCGCAGGTCGGTCGGGTCGGTGGGGTAGCTGGGGCCGGCCAGCGCTGGCGGTCGAAAAGGTGCCGCGCGATAACTGTCCAGCAGAGCGTCCTTGGCTGTTGCGAACCGTGCGTTTTCGAGCAGCAGCGCCTGGTCCAGTTGACCGACCAGGTGGCTCAGGTCATCGGGTGGCAGAAGAATGCCTGTGCGAACGGCCAGGCCGGCCCGGAGCGCAGCCAGGTCCCGCGTTCCGTCGCAGAGCATCAGTAGGGGCGCCAGGGGTTGCGGCACGACGACAACCTGGTCGCTGAGTTGCAGTGGATCGCGCAGTACGATGGCCGGCCGGCCATTATGGTTGATGAGTTGTGGATTGATGACGCGGAGTCTGGGATTTGTTGTGCTCGGCATGGGTGTGATCCGTGTACCGTGTTGTCGAAGATTAGAGATAGTATACCACAGTTCCCGTGGGAGGTAAACCTCGTTGCGCTGATCTGCCGGCGGTGCTATAATTCGCGAATAATCCCAAAGATTGGTATAGAAAGCCGACCCAGTGGAGTGATCCAGGAGTCTACAATTGACGACAACGCATGCCATTTCCCGTTATCTGAACGTTCGCCAGGCATACTTCTCCAGCTTTACGTCAGATGGCCGGCATATTGCGTTCCTCACAAACATCACCGGCACAGTGCAGGTCTGGCAGGTGGCTTTGCCCTTCGGCTCAGACGATATGTTGTGGCCGGATCAACTGACCTTCGATGCCGACCGCGTGATGGGGGTATGGTGCTCACCGGCCCCGGGCGATGGCCGTCTCATCTACGCCCGCGACGTGGGTGGCAACGAAAACGCCCAACTCTTCCTCCTCTCCGCCGATGGAGCAGTCGAGACCCCTCTTACAGCCGGCCATGAAGGCGCGATGCACATCTTTGGCGAATGGTCGGCCGATGGCAGCCAGGTCCTGTTTGCTGCCAACCGGCGCCACGCCGGCCTGTTCGATCTCTACGTGCAACTGCTGGACGGCGAGGCTCGTTTGGTCTGGCGGCACGAGGAGCCAGGGTTCCTGTTCAACATGTCTTTTTCACCCGATGGCCGGCACGCCGTCGCCACCCGCATGTCCAGTTCCTTCCGCCATGACCTGTTCGAGATCGACCTGGCCGCCGGCACAGCCCGCACAATCACGCCGTCCGCTGAGGACGCACGCTATACCGCCCTGTCTTACGCCTCCGACGGCCGATCCCTCTTCGTCAACACCGACCTGGGAGCTGAGTTCCTCCACCTGGCCCGCCTCGATCTGGCGACGCTGGCCCTTGAACCCATCGTAGTCACCGAGTGGAACACCGAGCTCATGACGCGTTCGCCCGATGGTCGGCATCTGGCATACGCCGTGAACGTCGATGGTGCATCAGGGCTATGCCTGCTCGATCTGACGAATGGTGTCACCCGAACGGCCCCTGGATTTGGCGCAGCGCAGGGCGTGGTGGGGATGATGGACGCGTATCTCGCCTTCTCACCCGATTCAAGCCGGCTGGCGTTCTCATTTACCAGCGCCACCCGCACATCTGACGTTTTTGTCTGGGACCTGGAGACCGACCAGGTACGCGCCGTCACACGCTCCTCCCACGCCGGCCTCCCCCTCGACTCATTCATCCAGCCAGAACTCATTCACTACCCCACCTTCGACAGCGACGGGCAGAACGGACGCCGGCAGATTCCGGCCTGGTTCTACAAGCCGGCCGGCAATCCCAGCGAGCCGATGCCGGCCATCATAGCCGTACACGGCGGCCCCGAAGGCCAGTTCCGGCCGTACTTCCACTTCTTCATCCAGTACTTCCTGCAGAACGGCTACGCCGTGCTCGCCCCCAACGTGCGCGGCTCCACCGGCTACGGCAAGACCTACAGCCACCTGGACAACGTGGAGAAACGCATGGACTCGGTGGCCGACCTGGCCCACGCCGCCTACTGGCTCAGGGAGCAGCCCAGCATCGACGCGAATCGGCTGGTCGTGTACGGCGGGAGCTACGGCGGCTTCATGGTACTGGCAGCCATGACCACGTACCCCGATTTGTGGGCCGCCGGCGTGGACATCGTGGGCATCAGCAACTTCGTCACCTTCCTGGAAAACACCAGCGAGTACCGGCGCGCTCACCGTGAAGCTGAGTACGGCAGCCTGGAACGGGATCGCGAGTTCATGGAGAGCATCGCCCCCATCAACCACGTGGACAAGATCACCGCCCCACTCATGGTCATCCATGGCGCCAACGATCCGCGTGTGCCTGTGAGCGAAGCCGAGCAACTGGTAGCGGCGCTGAAAGCCCGAGGTGTCCCGGTGGAGTTCCTGGTCTTCGACGACGAGGGGCACGGGCTGGTCAAGCTGAAGAATAAGCAAGTCGCCTATCCTGCCATCGTGGAGTTTCTGAACACACATCTCTCAAGCCGATGAACGTCATATTCCTGTCGCCGCACTTTCCACCGAACTTCTACTGCTTCTGCGTGCAGGTGCGCCAGCTCGGAGTGAATGTCCTCGGTATCGCTGATGAACCGTACGACAACCTGCGCGACGAGTTGAAACAGGCGCTGACCGAATACTACCGCGTCGATGACATGCACGACTACGATCAACTCCTGCGCGCGTGCGGCTACTTGACTCACCGCTACGGCAAGATCGACCGCATCGACTCCATGAATGAGTACTGGCTGGAGAGCGAGGCCCGCCTCCGCGCGGACTTCAACGTCTTCGGCCCGAAGCTCGATGAGATCAGACGCGCGCGGCGCAAGTCCCAGATGAAGAAGGTCTTCAAGAAGGCCGGCATCGCCGTGGCGCGGGGCCGCGTGGTTCGCAAGCCGGCCCAGGCCAGACGGCTCATCCGCGAAATCGGCTACCCCATCGTTGCCAAGCCGGACAGCGGCATGGGCGCGGCCGACACGTACAAGATCAACGATGCGGCGGATCTGGAACGGTTCTTCGCGCAAAAGCCGGCGGTGGACTACATCATGGAGGAGTTCATCCAGGGAACCATCTGCACCTTCGATGGGCTAACCGACCGCGACGGGAACGTGGTTTTCTGCACATCGCACCAGTACAGCCAGGGCGTGATGGAGACCGTCAACGAGGACGACCACGTCTACTACTTCTCGCTGCGGGACATTCCAGCCGATCTGGAAGAGGCCGGGCGTCGTGCGGTCCGGGCATTCGATATTCGCGAGCGGTTCTTCCACATCGAGTTCTTCCGCACTGAGAAGGATGGCCGGCTCATCGCCCTCGAGGTCAACATGCGGCCACCCGGCGGCCTGACAACGGACATGTTCAACTATGCCAACGACTTCGACATCTATGCCGAATGGGCCAATATCGTTGTCCACAATGAATTTGCCTCGGCATACGCCAGGCCATATCACTGCTGCTATGTTGGCCGAAAAACCCATAAGAACTACCTGCACTCCCATGAAGAAATCCTGAACCGATACGGCGAGCGCATCGCCCATCACGAGCGCATGAGCCCGATCTTCAGCCGCGCGATGGGCGACTATTGCTACCTGATTCGATCCCCCGACCTGGACGAGACTCTGGCTATCGCTCACTTCATTCAGAGACTGCGGTGAACCATGGTCATCGTCGGGACGTGGAAGCAGCGGCCCATCACCATCAGCGTTAAGCCCAATTGCCTGACGGTCAGCATTGAAGGTGTGGCGCAGACGGATGTGTTCAGCTATGATCACGCAGGCCGGCTGTGGACGGCGATGCTGGACGGCATTTCCTACCGACGGGGACTGGACGGCAAGATGGTCGCCAAGTGGCATTCAGCGGGCCATACACGACACCGACGCCGGCTGTCACCCGACGAAGCCCTCCAGATTCAGGAGCGGGCTCGCCGCACCGTTGCCGACCTCTTCGACGCCATCCAGTCGGATGAAGCTCATCTGGCTTCCCCCCTGCCCCCACAGGACCGTGTCGTATTCGAGCGGGCCATCGCGTTTGACCTGGCCCGGTCCAGGGCAGACGTGGCGCACTACGCTCAGGTGTACAAGCCGGTCGGTATCCTGCCGCCCGACCAGTACATGGCGGTGGTACTGCAGGCAGCAGAAGGTTGCGCGTTCAATACCTGCACCTTCTGTGACTTCTACCGCGACCGGCCTTTTCGCATCAAGTCACCGGATGAATTCCGTACCCATGCCGAGGCGGTGCGCAGCTTCCTGGGTGCGGGACTGAGCCTGCGTAGGACGATCTTCTTGGGGGATGCGAATGCCCTCGTGACGCCGATGCCGATGCTCCTGCCCCTGATGGAGATCGTCCACCAGGTCTACGATGTGGACGAGTTGGGCGGTATCTACGCCTTCCTGGACGGCTTCAGCGGCGAGAAGAAGTCGCCGGCGGACTACACCGAGCTGGCCAAGCGTGGTCTGAAGCGTGTATACGTCGGCATGGAAAGCGGCAACCAGGCATTGCTCAAGTTCCTGAAGAAGCCTGGCGAGCCGGCAGACGCCATCAAGGCGGTTCGAGCAATGAAGGCCGGCGGCGTCGCTGTGGGCGTCATCGTGCTCGTTGGCGCCGGTGGACACGCCTACACGGAATCTCACGTGCGCGACACCATCGACGCCATCAACGCCATGCAGCTCGACATGGACGACATCATCTACTTCTCGGAGCTTGTCGTCAGCGCGGGGCTGCCCTACGCCCGCGACGCCTACCAGGCGCGGCTGAAGCCCCTCTCCGCCGGCGAGCGGCTGGCTCAGGCGGAAGCCATCGAGCGCGGCCTGTCGTTCTCGCCGGAGGCCGGCCTCCCCCACATCAGCCGCTACGACATTCGGGAGTTTGTGTACTGAATACAGTTGTGGAGGTTGTCATGGAATATCGCCCCCTGGGTCGCACCGGTGTGCGCGTGTCGCCCCTGTGCCTGGGCACGCTCAACTTCGGGAATCCGACCGACGAGGAAACGTCGATCCACATCATCCACGCGGCGCTGGACGCCGGCATCAACTTCATCGACACAGCCAACCTGTACGCCGGCGGCGAGAGCGAGCGCATCGTGGGCAAAGCGCTGGCAGATGGCCGGCGACAGAGGGTAATCCTGGGCGCCAAAGTGTACTTCCCCCAATCCGATGATCCCAACGACCGGGGCAATTCACGACGTCACATCATGCAGGCCGTTGAGGACTCACTGCGCCGGCTGAACACCGATTGGATCGACTTGTATCAGCTTCATCGTCCCGTCTTCGACATCCCCCAGGACGAAACGCTGCGCGCGTTGGACGACCTGGTGCGGCAGGGCAAAGTGCGCTACATCGGCAGCTCCACCTATCCCGCCTGGCTGGTGATGGAGGCGCTGGC
>JBHHXF010000056.1:0-12207 GCA_046756905.1 Anaerolineae bacterium
CAACTGCCAGCCGCTCCGCATGAAGATAGTGGCGAGGTGTTAGCCCCTCCTGTTTCAGAAGGTAATCGCGCAACCGCGCACGACCTCGGCTGATGCGCGATTTCACAGTGCCGATGGGCACATCGGCAATCTCGGCAATCTCTGGATAGCTCAGGCCATGAATGTCGGATAACACGACAGCCGTCCGTTGATCCAAACTGAGCATGTCCAGACCTCGCTGAAGCGTTCGCCCCAGGTCCTGCCGCAACACGTAGCTCTCGGGATTCTCGGTCTTGGCGGTGAAGGCGCCGTGAGTACCGGGTCCCACCATCAAAGCTTCGAGGGAGCTGGTAGGCCGGCGCTGCTTCCGCCGAAGTTGGTCGTACGAAGCGTTGGTGACAATACGCAACATCCATGCCTTGAAGGAGCCGCCACGAAAGGTCGCGATAGCCCGGTACGCCGACATCAGCGCCTCCTGGGCTGCGTCGGCCGCCGCTTCCTCATCACTGAGAATACGATACGCAGCGTTGAAGAGCATCGACTGATAGGCATTGACGAGATCTTCGAAGGCGGCCTGCTCACCGTTCTGCGCGGCTGTCACCAACTGTTGTTCGTTCCGTTCACGACCTGCTCCCATAGAATCTTCCTCAGATGTATGTTACCACAGCCAGGCGAATTGTTCTCACCGTCAGGCCGGCGCGGATTCCACGTTTCTCCTACGCTACGAGCGTGTGGAAAGCGTAGGTTTGTCTGCATCAGGGTGGCGCAGGTGTGGGTACCCAGGTGGGGGTACTCGTAGCCGGCGTGGTCAGTGTGGGCGTCGGCGACGGTGTAGATGTGCTCGTCCTCGTCGCGGTCCAGGTCGCAGTCGGAGTGGAGGATGCGGTGGGCGTAGCGGTTCGAGTGGAAGTAAAGGTCGATGTCGATGACGGTGTTGCCGTCGGCGTAGAGGTCGATATGGGTGAAAGTGTAACGGTGGCAGTCGCAGTGCTCGTGGGTGTTGTGGTAAACGTAGGTGTGGGAGGCCGGCGAGTCGGGGTTGGTGTTGGCACTTCAGATGCATAGCCCCGCCGCAGCATGACGCCGGCTTCACCCACAGCCCACCCATTGTCGGGCGCGAGCAGGTCAACACCCAGAAGCCCTGTTCCGATCAGCCGGTCCATTTGTGCCCAACCACGCGGCGTGTACGACAACAAGGACCCCAAAGCGCCCACTGCCCATCCACGGTCCGAAGCAAGCAGTTTGAGAGCGTACACATCTGTACCAACCGGGCGTGGCGTCAATGTGTACCAGGCGCCTTTGATGTACTTCATGAATGTTCCAGCGTCACCCACAATCCACCCTCCTTCGGAGCTGAAGAACTGAACATCCCGCAGGGTTGCCGATGTCTGGGCTCCGGGCATCGCATCTGACCAGTTCGTCCACCGGTTATTGATGTAGTACAGAATAGTCCCATAATCACCTACCGCCCAGGCCGTGTTCACATCTACCGGATAGACTGCGCGCAGCGTCTGAGTGGTCGGAACCAATGTGGGAAATACCAGGAACCAATTAACGCCGTCAAACCAAACCACCGTA
The DNA here is from genome assembly GCA_046756905.1 of Anaerolineae bacterium. Taxonomy (GTDB): domain Bacteria; phylum Chloroflexota; class Anaerolineae; order Epilineales; family JAANWY01; genus JBHHTZ01. Next base: position 1,558 of record JBHHXF010000056.1, read on the forward strand.
CCATGATCACCCACTGCCCAGCCGGCCTCGTCGTCGGGCAACATGGCAATGTCCCACAATGCCTCACCCGCCGGCGTCACCGGGCCGATATTGCTCCACTCATCGCCATTGAATCGGATAATAGCACCTCCGTCAGTCACCGCCCAGGCTTTCAGGTTCGATGACACGTGCACAGCCGTCAGATTCTCCGACGTTGGGGGTGTGCCAGGCCATTGAACCCATTCGTGTCCATTGAAGTTAAGGATCAAGCCAGCAGCCCCGACCGCCCAGGCCGTGCCATCGCCCGACATTGCGACATCAGTCAGGTCGCCAGCGGTTGGTCCAGGCCATGCAAACCAGCCCGGCGTGGGAGTCGGCGTGGGAGTGTCTTTGGGCGTAGGCGTGCGGCTCGGTGTCGGCGTAATCGTCGGCGAGGGTGTTGTCGTTGGCGTGGCTGTTACCGTCGGAGTTATCGTTGGTGTCGTTTGGAACGTGGGAAGCGGGGTCACGGAAGCCACGAACCCTATGTGATCACGCATGATGATGGGAACGTAGACCTGGCTCTGATCGACCACACGCACGTCATCCAGGTACGTCCAGATGCCCCAGCCGCCACAATGCTCATTCCGGGCTTCGAAGTAGAGCCGAATCGTCTGACCACGAAAGGCCGACAGATCGAGCCGGCGTTCTTGCCAGTCCATGTCATACCCCGGAATTGCAGCGCCATTGGGCGGATCGTAGCCGTCGCGGAGCAGAAGCTGAAGTCGGTTGCCGCTGAGATCGTGGACTTCGGCGCGAAAACTCGCCCAGTGGATAATGTCGTTGGTCACCACCCGGTAGTGCAGGATGAGCTGAGGAGCGCGGTAGCTGCGGGGGAGATGAATCGCCTGCGCTATCCACGACGCGCCGGCCGGATGACCGTAGGCTGCCACGGGCGCTCCCAGTCTGGCCGACACCTCACCGGCATAGGCGGTTTCATCGGTGATAAACGGCATGGCCATGGCTCCTCCCTTCGGGCAGGCATACGCCACGCCCCCAGTCCATGCGCCGACAATCCACGGCGTGAAATCACGACTCTCGAAGCTGCCGTTCTCTATAAGGTTAAGCCTGGTAGTGTCGATCGGGTGTGGGCGTACAACCCCGAAGCCAAGCAATGCAAACAGCATGAGTGCAACGATGGGGGCGGTTCGCAATCCGCCAGGGGCAGCCAGCGGTTGTCTCATGTGCGTTCTCCTACTTCTCTTGACCTAGAATTATACCAACCGGTTAGTTCTTTTCGCCGGCTCGAACCGGCTGAATTCGGAAGATCCAGACCGGGCCATTCGAGTAAACCATCTGATACGCTGGATCGTCGATAAAGGATCGTAGGTTCAACTGCCCGCCACGGGCACCAAGATACACGTATTGAAGATTGTGACGAGTCATCAGATCTGTCAGTCTCTGATCACCAGCCTCGGATATGCTGGCCATCGTATCGAGTACGTCTTGCACCCGCCGATACGCCTCTCGTGATCCATAAGAGTAGAGCGCTGGTGGGACAAGGGTGCGGCGGCCGGTGAGAAAAGGAATCCAGTATCCCCCATCGGCGCCCATGTACGTCCCATACTGCCACTCACGAATGTTGGTCACAAAGCCGGCGTCTGGCTCGGTGTTGTGACGAATCCAGTCCAGGGCGGTCATGTCATCTTTTGTTGCGACAATGGTCACCGGATTGACGACGTCGAGCGTGTTCCATGCAGCTACCAACACGCCGGCGGAAAAGATTCCAGCCAAAACGATGGAGATCAACCGGCGTCGAGTGCCGGCCAAGCGCACCAGGATTGCATCCAGCGCAGCACCTACGAGGCATCCTGTAAGAACACTCATCGGTAAGAATAACGTGATTACGAGGACGGCGTTGCTCAGCAGCCACGTTTCCTGGTGACCGATCAGGTTAGGGTTTGCGGCGAGTACTGCGCCGGCTGTCCACATGCCAATCAGAAGAGACGCCCGCCGCCACCAGATCAGCCCCAGCAGCAGGCTGAGCAGAGCCAGCCGAAGCAGAACCCGATCATAGCCGACATCGATGAGAGCGCGCGGCACAGCATTAAATGCGGCAGGACCACTCAACCAGCCGGCCCCGCGACCCGTGGGCACCAGCCCGGCCCACAGCCGCATCAGCCACGGGGACAGCAGCAGCAGCGACAGGCCGGCCAGCACCCCCACCCGCACAACATAACTCGTCGCCCCGCCTCCAGAGTCACCAACCGCTTGCTCTGCCCTCCTCCACCCTCTAACTGCCTCTACCATTCTGCCGCCAACCCTGTATGCCAGCATCGCCGCCACGTACGCCCCGTAGAACACCAGCACCCGATAGTGCACCAATCCCAGCCCCGCTACCGCCACGCCCCCCAACACCAGCGCCCATCTCCGCCCCCCTTCCACCCACCACTCCGTCAGCATCACCCCCGCCGGCAAAACCACCAGCCCCGCCAACTGCGTGTACCGCCCCCACGTCACGTAGTACGCCGGCATCAGCGACACCACCCCCACCACCCCCAGCGCCACCAGACCCGCTATCTGTGCAGAGGTGCGGAGGAGCGGGGGAGCGGGGGAGTGGGGGAGCGGGGGAGCAGAGGAGTGAGGGCGAGCACCTCTGCATCTCCGCACCTCTGCCCCTCCGCTCCTCTGCCTGTCCTGAGCTCCGTCGAAGGGCCCCTCCGCTCCCGCGCCCAGCAGCACCACCGTCAGCCCGTACACCCCCACCCCCACCAGGGCGTTCAACACCTGCCCCATCACCAGCACCGCCCTCGTCGCCGACAGCCCAGTCAGCCATGCCAGCCCCGCCGCCAGCGCGTGGAACCCAAAGTGATAGATGAACGGCCCGATCTCCAGGTATGGCCGATAGTCCGCCGGCACCCGCCCCTGCTCCACGATCAGTTGCGTCATCATCGTGTGGTGCACCCCGTCCACCCACGCCGGCACCACCAACTCCCGTATCTGCACCAGCCGCACCACCAGCGTCACCCCCAGCAACCCCAGGAACAGCCCCAGCGCCGGCCAGTTTGTCCGCGCCCGCCACGCTGCCAGGGGATGCCACCGCAGCCGCCACAACTGCCACACCACCCCCGCCGCCGCCAAGGTCAACAGCCCGGCCAACCGCGCCGGCGTGAGCGAGAATCCCACCAGCGTGGTGAACAGCAGCACCAGCGGCACAAGCGCCACACTCAGCCCCACCGCCAGGACCACCTGGAGCATCGGGGCCAGTCGTCCGCCGGCCTCCGCCCGCCACTCCTCCGCCGGCACTGCCACCAGCAGCGCCAGATAGCCCGGCAGCAAGAGGAGGGCTGCCAGAGGCAGCGCCAGCCAGCCATGACGGAGGATCCCGCGCATCACGTCGCCGGCCACCATCCCCAGCGAATAGTCGTAAAATGTCTTGAACTGAAGATCGCCGGCCTGCGGCTGGCCGGCAAAAACAGCACTGCCGCCCCCGTACGCGTCGATCGTATTAGTCCAGACTGTGACCTGACTGCCGGCTGATCCCTCAAAAAAGAAATAGTAGGTGCGACCACTGGAGTCCTCCAGAGGGTCAAATGCGACTCGAAGAGTCTGGTTGTGCATCATCTCCGCCGTTTGAAACGTGCGCGTCACCAGATCGTCGGGGCTGTCTGGATCTGTCCGCAGATGGAAGGTGAATTCCCCATTGGTGGCGCCGGCCTGGCCGTAGACAACCAGCAGCACCTCGACCGCTGAGAGGCGATCACGGTTGGCGACAAATGTCTGTCCAACGGTCATTTCCCCCTCAATGACAGGAGCCGCCTGGTCCAGCCGGCCCTGCTCGCTGTCGATCTCGGGGCGCGAAGGACCGCAGCCTGTCAGCAGCGCGAACACAACCGACGCGGTCAGGATCGCTGCCCCGTGTCGCCTCAAGGAGGCGATGGAAGTGGCCGCAGTAACGAGCCTTGCGAGATACCTCCAGCCGGTCACGGTATAGATTCCCCTCCCGGCTGCTTCGCCTGCGTTCCAACGGTGAGACCAAACACCCAGGCCTGTCCATTCGTGTACAGCAGCTCAAACTCGGGATCAGAGAGCAACAGTACCGGATCGAGCCGGCCACCGTGCGCCCCGACAAACACGTGTGTAACACCGGCCGACCGCAGACGCCCGGCATCGACACGCCCGGCCACCACCATCTGGCTGACACGGTTGATCCGCCTGACCTGAGCCGGCGTACCCAGCACGTAGAGACTCGGCGGCGGAAGAGTGTCGCGCTTCGCCAGCACGCTCAGCCAGTAGCCGGCGTCCGTGCCGACGTAGATATTGCCCTGCCAGCGCCGGCTGTTGATGAGAATACGGGCGTCCGGCGGCGTGTGTTCCCGCACCCACTCGACCGCCTGCATGTCATCTCGCGTCAGCAACACGGTGGCGGGGTTGATCACCGATTTCATGCCGGCTGTTCCCCAGACGAGCATAGCCAGCAGCCCAGCCGCGACTGCCAGACGCCAGTGCGTCGCGGCTCCAGCAGCGAGAGCCTGGGAGACGAGATAGCCTGTCAACACGGCTTCCGGCAGAAAGAGACTGATGACCACCGCTGATGCAGGCAGTGCCGGCGACCCGAAAGCGGCTGCCACCACCACCAGCAGCAACCACAAAGTGAGGATGAGTATGCCGGCCTGCCGGCGCCACAGACCCAGCACAAGTCCCCAGGCAGAGAGGAGCACCAGCAGAAGACTACCAGGTATCAGCAGGAGATCGTACGGTACGCCGGCGTAGTCAGCGCCAACCTCAAGACCGGGCCATGCCCCACGCGTCACCAGCACATGGACCATCCGTGCGATCCACGGGGACAGCAGCAGCAGCGACAGGCCGGCCAGCACCCCCACCCGCACAACATAACTCGTCGCCCCGCCTCCAGAGTCACCAACCGCTTGCTCTGCCCTCCTCCACCCTCTAACTGCCTCTACCATTCTGCCGCCAACCCTGTATGCCAGCATCGCCGCCACGTACGCCCCGTAGAACACCAGCACCCGATAGTGCACCAATCCCAGCCCCGCTACCGCCACGCCCCCCAACACCAGCGCCCATCTCCGCCCCCCTTCCACCCACCACTCCGTCAGCATCACCCCCGCCGGCAAAACCACCAGCCCCGCCAACTGCGTGTACCGCCCCCACGTCACGTAGTACGCCGGCATCAGCGACACCACCCCCACCACCCCCAGCGCCACCAGACCCGCTATCTGTGCAGAGGTGCGGAGGAGCGGGGGAGCGGGGGAGTGGGGGAGCGGGGGAGCAGAGGAGTGAGGGCGAGCACCTCTGCATCTCCGCACCTCTGCCCCTCCGCTCCTCTGCCTGTCCTGAGCTCCGTCGAAGGGCCCCTCCGCTCCCGCGCCCAGCAGCACCACCGTCAGCCCGTACACCCCCACCCCCACCAGGGCGTTCAACACCTGCCCCATCACCAGCACCGCCCTCGTCGCCGACAGCCCAGTCAGCCATGCCAGCCCCGCCGCCAGCGCGTGGAACCCAAAGTGATAGATGAACGGCCCGATCTCCAGGTATGGCCGATAGTCCGCCGGCACCCGCCCCTGCTCCACGATCAGTTGCGTCATCATCGTGTGGTGCACCCCGTCCACCCACGCCGGCACCACCAACTCCCGTATCTGCACCAGCCGCACCACCAGCGTCACCCCCAGCAACCCCAGGAACAGCCCCAGCGCCGGCCAGTTTGTCCGCGCCCGCCACGCTGCCAGGGGATGCCACCGCAGCCGCCACAACTGCCACACCACCCCCGCCGCCGCCAAGGTCAACAGCCCGGCCAACCGCGCCGGCGTGAGCGAGAATCCCACCAGCGTGGTGAACAGCAGCACCAGCGGCACAAGCGCCACACTCAGCCCCACCGCCAGGACCACCTGGAGCATCGGGGCCAGTCGTCCGCCGGCCTCCGCCCGCCACTCCTCCGCCGGCACTGCCACCAGCAGCGCCAGATAGCCCGGCAGCAAGAGTAGGACACTTAGCGATATGAAGACGGTCATGTGTTGCTCCGATAATAGTTGGCTAGATGGCTAGATGGCTGGATGGTTGGCGCTCCACCAGCCATCCAGCCATCCAGCCATCTAGCCATCCAGCCATCCAGCCATCTAGCAATTTCCTGCTTGAAGGTGCGCCACCCATGCATGTTGACTACTCTCCAGGCCAATCCAAGACAACCAGAACCAGGTACCGAGGCGGCGGTGTGGGCGTGGGTGTCGGAGTGATTGTTGGCGTCGCCGTCGGTATGGGGGTGGGCGATGGCGTCGGGGTAGAGGTGGAAGTCGGGGTCGGGCGAGGTCCCATGGCCGGAAACCAGAGTCGCTGGCCAAGAATGTCCGCTCCCTGCAGCCGGTCCTCAGCCCAGGTGAGCAGGAATTCGACCCCGCCTGGGTTGAATGCCAGCGCCGGCGCTTCCTGCTTGGGGATGGCAGTGGTCAATGATATGTTCGTATCAGCCGGCGCTCCGGGCGTCCCGGCCGGGTTCACGCGCTCGCCGGCAGGCGACAGCAGTTGACCGAAGATGTTGCTCGATTCCGGGTCACGGCCATCCTCCCACACGACCAGGTAGCCGGCGCTGTGTACACCCACCCGGGCACCCCTCTGCAACCCTGTAGCCGACGAGATCACGATACGCTCAGAGCCGGGCGCAGGCCGCCCATCGGCCGAGACACGGAATCCATAGATATTATCATCCGAGGCATCATCCCACACCACAAGGTACTCGCCGGTGATCGGGTTGAAGGCAACGTCTGGCATTGGCGCGGGATAGGGTCGCAGCAGGGAACTCCAAATCCGGCTCATCGGCCCCTGTAGCTCGCCCGCGGCCGACACGCGACGATTCTCGATCCATATATCCTGGCGCTGCCACACCACCAGGAACTCGCCGGCATCCGGATTGTAGGCCGCGACCGGATGGGACACAGCCCGAGGTTCCCGCACGACGATGAGTGGCTCATCCATGGGCACGCCGGCCGAGGATACTCGCCGGGCAGCGACTTCGAGGCCGGCATCCGACTCCGGCTCTGGGCCAACCCAGGCAATCAGATAGAGGTCAAACTGTGGACTGAAGGCTACGTCTGGCATGTGCTGATCGCCTGGTCCTGCCGCCAGCGCGGTATTGATCATTGGATCGGCGCCAGCCATGCCGCTAGCGTCTAGCAGCCGGCCAGCAGACGACACCCGCTGGCCGTAAATGTCCCAGTCACCAGCGCGCGCATCTTGCCACACGACCATGAAGCCCTGGCCGGGAGCGCCAGCAGCCACTGTTGGGGAAATCTGGTCGCCCGGCGCGAGGGAGACAGGAAAATGCGGGCCGACAGGTATCCCCTGGTCATCAATGACACGCGCGTAGACGTCGCCGGCGGTCGTGTCGGCCCAGACGATCAGATGCCGGCGCGAGCCTTCGTCGAAGGCGATGGCCGGCTGCGTCTGCGTGCCCGGACCAGCAAACACGCCAAATGGTTCACCGATAGCCGGCGGAGTTGACTGTCGGGCAACAGCATAACGAAAGAGCACCAGCGTGCCCACTGTGACAGCCAGGAAAGGCCAAACGAATCGGACGGTCCGCAGCGCGATAAGCGTCCTCAGTGAAGCTACGGTCTCGTAGTAACCGCTTTAGCGATTCCTGCTCCGGGGAAACGACTGAAGTCGTTACTACGAACCCCTCATACGGCCGCTGGACCCTGCGTCTGTCACGGCCGGCCGCACAGCAACACGATGCCGATACACCAGCAGGCCAGCGCACACCACAACCGACGCGATAGCAATGATCTGAGCGGTCGGGATGCCGCTGATAACCCAGGCGTCGGGCCGCTGGAACTCCACCAGAAACCGTCCCACCGGATAGAGAATCCCGTAGCTCAGGAGCAGGTCGCCGGGGCGCAGCCGGCCCTCAAAGCGGCGCGCGAGGTACAGGAGTATGCCGACCACCAAAAGATTCCACAACGACTCATACAGAAAGCTAGGGTGAAACCGCGTGTCAGCCGGCAGATCCGCGAACTGCGGCATTCGGTGTATCGGATCAATCCGGATGCCCCACGGCAGGTTGGTTGGTTCGCCATATAGTTCCTGGTTGAAGAAATTACCCCAGCGACCAATAGCCTGTCCCACTGCCAGGCCAATCACACCAATGTCGGCCCAATCGAGGAAGCGTAGTCCCGCGAAGCGTGTGTAAATGAAAAGACCGATCAGCCCGCCCACCACGGCACCGTAGATACCCAGCCCGCTGATGCCGGTCAGCCGCCCATTGCGCCAGAAGCGTATGATATCAAGAGGATTCTGGCGGTAGTAGTCCCACCCCTGAGCGCCGCCGGCCGGACTGGAAAACACGTGGTACAATCGGGCCCCAATCAACCCCAGAATCAGACAGATAACCAGGGCATTCCACACATGATCGGGGTCCCAGCCACGCCGTCGGGCCTCCAGGCTGGCCAGCCAGGCCCCCACCAGCGCACCGGTGGCAATCAGCAGGCCATACCAGTAGACAGTAACAGGTCCTATTTGAAACGCAATCGGGTCAGGCTGCATAAAATCATCCTTTCGCGGGATCGGGGCGAGCCAGTAAAGGATTAAGCCCGGTTTGAGTCCACCACTCAGATCATCTGTGTGAGATGCTTGCAATCCAACCTGATTCGCCCCAACAATTACAGAAAATCACCGAACACACGTGATTATAATCCGACCGCTAGCCGGCGTCAACCGCGAAGCGAATCTCGCAGCGCCGGCACACTGACTTGACAAGAACGACCTATTCGTTATCAACGGTACTTGACCAATTGCTCCGCATGAAGTATAGTCATACCGTCGCCGCTCAAGCGACCTGCTCATCAGACCTCCCGCGCGCGGCGACTTCGACGCATCAGGGAGCCTGGGAAAACCAGGCGGGTTTTGGAACCCCAGCCGCAGGTTCCCGGTGCATTGCCGGCATGGGTAGCTGTCATCCTCGCCGTCTGAGATGCGGGTTGTTTTCCTCGACCTCCCCCAGAGCCGCCGCAAGCCGGCCCGTGATAGTGGCATCAAGGCGAGCCAATATTGGCCCCGCCGAGCACCAAGCTAACTGAGTAACATCTTAACCGTTCCGAACTGCCAGGTCGCGCCAGAAGCGACCGGGGGGCTATTGTATGTTGAGCCTTCATATTCAACTGCTGGGCAATTTCCGTCTGGTCAACGGCGACACGCCCGTGACGAACATCAACACAGCGCGCTTGCAGTCCCTGCTGGCGTACCTCGTCCTGCACCGCGATGCGCCCCAGTCACGCCGGCATCTGGCCTTCCTCTTCTGGCCCGATTCGACCGAGGCCCAGGCCCGCACCAATCTCCGCAACCAGTTGTACCATCTGCGCCGCGCCCTACCCGATGCTGATCGTTTTCTACACGTCGATGTCAAAACGTTGCAGTGGGGGCCTGATGCCGCTTTCACCCTCGACGTAGCCGAGTTCGAACGAGCCGTCGCTCAGGCGAACAAGGCAGAGCTGGCCGGCCACCAGACCGCCGTCCGGGCGGCACTGGAGGAAGCAGTGGAGCTGTACCGGGGCGACCTGCTGCCCGGTTGCTACGACAATTGGATTCTTCCCCTGCGCGAACGGTTGTCCCAGGCATTTGTCCGGGCGCTGGAACGGCTGATTGAGTTGCTGGAAGCCCAGCGTGACTACCCCACGGCGATTCGCTACGCCCAGCGTCTGCTGCGGCATGACCCGCTGCACGAGGCGACCTATCGCCGGCTGATGCGCCTGCACGCCCTGAGCGGCGACCGCGCCGGCGCCCTGCGGGCCTACCACACCTGTGTCACCACGTTGCAGCGCGACCTGGAGGTAGAGCCGAGCCCGGCGACTCGCGAGATGTATGAACGACTGCTGAACGTGGAGTCGCCGATGGAAGCCGGCACTAGACCGCCGGTAGCATTGATCGCCAGCCCGCCTCTTGTGGGCCGCCATCGGGAGTGGCAGCAGTTGCAGAAAGCGTGGCGCAGAGCCGTCAGAGGACACGCCCAACTCGTGTTGGTGGCCGGCGAGGCCGGCATCGGCAAGTCACGCCTGGCTGAGGATCTTATCGACTGGGCTGAGCGACAGGGGATCACCACGGCCAGCACGCGCTCCTATGCCGCCGAGGGTGCGCTGGCCTATGCCCCCGTGGCGGCCTGGCTGCGGACGGACACCCTGCACGCCGCGTTGCCGGCGCTGGAGGACGTCTGGCTCACCGAAGTGGCGCGGGTCTTGCCGGAGCTCCTGAGCGAACGGCCTGACGTGTCTCCCCCTGGCCCGCTGACCGAGAGCTGGCAGCGCCAGCGGCTGTTTGAGGCCCTGGCGAGGGCTATCCTGGCGAGGGGCCAACCGCTGCTACTGGTGATCCACGGCTTGCAGTGGTGTGACCAGGAGACGCTGGAGTGGCTGCACTATCTGCTGCGCTTCGATCCCCGGGCACGGCTGCTCATCGTCGGCACGTTCCGGCTCGGAGCGACGGGACCTGATCACGCGCTGACATCGCTGCGGCTGGCGCTACGCCGCAGCCGGCAATTCACCGAGATGGAGTTGAGTCCGCTGGATGAAGCCGAAACGGCAACGCTGGCAGGGCACGTGGCGGGCCGGGAACTCCCCCCAGCCCTGGCGACGCGAATCTATGAGGAAACTGAGGGGAATCCGCTGTTTGTGGTGGAAACTGTGCGCGCGG
>JBHHXF010000057.1:0-12116 GCA_046756905.1 Anaerolineae bacterium
ACGCAGTACTCGCTAGAACCCACTTGTCTCCGGTCGTTGGTAGGCCAGGAACTTGTGTAGCACGCGCAGCTCCAGCGGATGGCTGTACACGCGCAGGTGGTAGCGCCAGGCGCTCACGGCTTTGAGCATCCAGCGCCATAGGCCCCGCAGCTTCGGATCGGTGGCCGTGGGGTAGTAGGCGTTGATCACACGCTCGAAGTCGTGGACGTGCCGGCGCAGCGGGTCCTGGAGCCAGGGCATCTGAGTGCTGCGCCGCTGCGAGAATTCCTGCCACTCTGGGCTGATCCACTCTTCCAGGGTCTCCGGAAACTGGAAGCCTCTGGCTCTGGCCTGCTCGTAGAGTTCGCCGGCCAGCGGCACCGGCGTGTACATGTACAGAATGATCTCGGTGTCAGGATTGATCTGTTTCACTTTGCGGATGAACTCGATGGTCCCGCGCACATCGGCTTCCGGGTCGGGCGGGTTGCCCAGCACGAAGGAGAACTCGGGGACGATGCCGTAGTGCTTCATCTTCTCCGCGATAGCCAGCGTCTTCTTCGTTGAAGCAGTGCCGCCCTTATTCATCTGCCGCAGTGTCTCATCGGAGCCCGATTCTGCGCCCATGAACATCATCTTCAGGCCACTATCCCGCATGAGTTCCCAGGTGCGATCCGAATACTTCAAGAGGGTGTCTATGCGCGACTCGCCCCACCAGGCGATACCCAGACCCATGACCCGCTCAGCGAACTCGGCCGTGCGGGCCTCGTGGACGAAGAAGTTGTTGTCGTAGAACTCGACAGCGTCCACACCCCAGTTCTCGACCAGGTGGCGCACCACGCCGGCTGTCCGCTCCGCCGACTGGGCCAGCCACCGACCTTCCACCATGTTGACCACGGCGCAGAAGTTGCAGAAGAATGGGCAGCCGTAGCTGGAGTGGTGCGGTAGGGTGCGCCGGCCCATGAAGGTGCGCCGGATGTAGCGCGGCATGTCTACGCGGTGGTAAGGGAAGTCGGGGAGATGGTCGGGGTGGGGGAGGGGGGGGATTGCGTATTGCGTATTGCGTATTGCGTAGGCCAGGCCGGGGAGTCCTGTGGGGTCGTGACCGTTGCGCAGGGCGTCTACCAGGGCTTTGAAGGTGATCTCACCGTGGCCGCGGACGACGTAGTCCACGTAGTCGGCACGCAGGCAGGCGTCGTAGTGTTGGGTGGGGAAGTAGCCACCCCAGACGATGGTCAGGTGGGGATGCATGGCCTTGAGCTGCCGGCATTGAGGCACGGCGTGGCTGAGTTGCGGTCCAGGCATGACGGTGACACCCAGGATCTCTGCCCCCGCCTCACGGATGGCGCGGTCAATAGCCGCGACGGGGTCAGGCTCCAGGTTGCCATCGATAATGGCGTAGTCGTGTTCACCTTCCAACAACGCTCCCAACGCCAGCAGCGACATCGGCAGGACTGGCTTACGCTGGGCGGAGCTGGGCGGGTTGTACAAAATGATCATACCGCATCAATCCGTTCGCTGTAGGGGCGAGGCAAGCCGAAGAGCAGGTTCGTTTGCTGACGAATCCTCAATCCGGCTTGCCTCGCCCCTACTCAGCCGATAGATCATCAGGGTTTCCGTCACCAGGTTGCGCTGGGCGATCAGTTCGGCGCCAAGGCCATTGGCCTGAAACGCCTGCAGAAAGCCGGCCACGTCCCCATCCGATGACAAGATGACGACCGCGTGGCCCTCCGGCGTCAGATGGTCCCCCAGGCCGGCGGCGAATCGCTCCACGACGTCGTTCGCCCACAACGCCCGCTCCAGGTCGTTGCGCGGTTCGCCATGAAAGAACGGCGGGTTGAACAGCACGACGTCGAACTGTTCGCTGCACGCCGGCTCGAACAGATCACCCTGCCGCACCTCAATCCGGTCTTCGACCTGGTGAAGCAGGGCGTTGATGCGCGCGCAGCGCACCGCCGCCGGGTTGATGTCCACGGCCACAACACGGCGTGCCCAGCGAGCAGCAAACACCGCGCCGACCCCCGATCCAGTGCCCATGTCGAGAACCGTCGAACCCGGTGGGATGAGCCGGGCATCCAGCGTCTCGACCAGGAACTCGCCCGTGCGGAAGAGCTTTGGGTTGAAGACGGAGGGCAGCACCAGGATGGGCGTGCCGGCCACCTCCTCCAGCACCAGGCGGTCATGGCGATGGCGTTGGAAGAGCAGGAAGCGGTAGCGCAGGAGGAGACGCCATAGGCTGCGTACTGCGTACTGCGTACTGCGTATTGTGTATTGTGTATTGCTCACTGTCTTCTCATGGAACTCGCTCGAATACTGACAGGTAGTGATCGTTGAGCCACGTCCAGGGGAATACGCGGCCGAGCCGGCGATCCAGCATCGCGAGTCGCTCAAACAGACGAGGCCATCGATCCACCAGATGGCTCAAGTACGAAGGTGGTAGCAGAGCGCCGATGCCGGCTGTCTCCAGATGTCGAAAATGTGGCGCGAATTCGGCTCGCAGCCGGCGCGGCGACGGGTACCACACGCGCACAGTCGCATTCTCCCCAGCGTGAGCTTCAATTCCCGATCGAAACCGGCGGAAGGCGGTCCATGCTTCGCCGTGGGCCAGATGCCAGACCACTTCCCACGGGCAAAGCGGCCCCATCACCACCAACACCACCCGTCCCCCCGGCCGCACCCACTGTGCCAGCACTTCGGCAATGGGCCGGCGGTCGGGTACACAATTAAGAGCACCGAAGTTTGAGTATGCACCGTCGAAGTTGGATATTGGGTATTGGATATTGGGAATTGGATATTGGGTATTGGGTATTAGATATTGGGTATTGGGTGTTGCATGTTGGGAGGGTGCCTTAATATCCAATACCCAATATCCAATATCCAGCAGGTCGAGTTGCGCAAAGGAAAGCTGTTCCGCCACCCCTATCGCCTCCGCCTTGCGCTGTGCGACCTCCAGCATGGCCGGCGACGCATCGGTGGCCAGCACCTGTACACCTCCTTGCGCCAGCCAGACGGCGTCCTCTCCGGTCCCGCAGCCCAGCTCCAACACATGGTCGCCGGGCTGGAAGGAGGCTTCCAGCCACTCCCACACAGCCTCCCGCAGCCAGCGGCCGAGACGGGAAGCCGTGAAGGTGGCATCATAGTCGCCGGCAACCCGATCGAACGGTTGCTCTGCGATAGAGGTTGTCTCGATCATCGTGCGTTCATCAGAATTCCGCCACGGCGGGGATGATCTCTCGCCCGAACGTTTCGAGCGGCGCGATTTCGTGGACGTTGGGCATGTTGAAGATGGCATGCTGGATGCCGGCATCGGCCAGGGCGCGGCACGTTTCGATCACCTGCGAGACCGACATGCCGTCGGATGCCAGGTGGACCGTGCCGAGGGCGGTGCGTTCGATCTCGTCGTAGGGCCGGCCCACATCGTCGCAGTGCTGCTTCAACACGTCAAGCTTCCTGCGCAGCTCATCCGGGCCGGCGTGCGCGAACAGATTGCACGCATCCGCGTATTGCGCTACCAGCCGCAGAGTTTTCCTCTCACCCATGCCACCGATCAGAATCGGCGGGTGAGGCTTCGACAGCGGCTGCGGATTGTTGAGCGGCTCAGTGAGCTGATAGTGCCTGCCATTGTACGACGTCATGTCGCCGGCCCACATCTGCCTGGCGATCTGCAGGGTCTCTTGAAGCTGCTCGAAACGTTCGCTGAGCGACGGGAACGGCACACCCAGTCCCTGCGCCTCCCGTTCGTGCCAGGCAGCGCCGATTCCGAAATAAGCCCGACCACCCGAAAGCACGTCGAGAGTGGAAACGGTTTTGATCAGGATGCCCGGGTGCCGGTAAACCACACCCGTAACCAGGGCTCCCAGGCGCGCTCGCTGCGTTACGCCGGCCAGGTAACTCAGCGTGCTGTACGCTTCCAGCATCGGCTCTTCAGGCCGGCCAACCATCTCTATCTGGAAAAAGTGGTCCATCACCCAGATACTGGCGAAGCCGGCGTCATCTGCTGTCCTCGCGATGTCGGCCAAGCGCGGGCCAATCTCGGCCGCTCCGCCCGGCCAGGTGAAGCTTGGAATCTGCAACCCAATTCGCATGGCATGACCCTCCAATCTCTAATCCCTGGACCGGGACAGGTCTCCAATCTCCAATTCATTCCGCGTCCACCACATCCCCAGCCGGCCCACCCTGGCGTTGACGAACGCTTTAGCCATCTGGCGAAAGCTCCCCTGACCGCCGTTGCGTTGCCTGTGCCAGGCCACCTCACCCCCCATCCAGCGGTTGGCGAACTCGTAGAAGCGGCAGGAATGCCGGCCCGCCACCGTCAAATCGCGGTCGGACCCCTCATCCCACGGCTTCAGCTCGATGATCCGATCCGCCACCTCGTCGTAGTAGGGAGTCCCCTTGATGGGATAGGCCACCGTGGTCAGGAAGATGTCGGGGTTGGCCGCTTTCAGGTGCTCGACGGTGGCCTCGATGTCGGCTATCTGCTCACCTTCGTAGCCCAGCATGATGAACATGCCGGCCTCGATCCCATACTTCTGGAGAAGATGCGTCATCTCCCGAACCCGATCGGCGTCGGTGCGGCGCTGCATGGCATCCAATACGCGCTGGGAGCCGCTCTCCGATCCGATCCACAGTCGGAAGCAGCCCATGTCGGCCAGTGCGCGGATGATCTCCTCGTCGAGGCGATCCTCGCGGGAGATGGTCTCGAAGGGGATGCGGATGCCCCGTTGTTTGAGTTCCTCGGCGTAGGCGAAGAACCAGCGGGGGTGGATGGTGAACACGTCGTCGGCGTACCACAGCATGTCGGGGCGGTACGTCTCCAGGATCAGATCAACCTCGTCGGCCACGTTCTCGGGGGAGCGCCGGCGGTGGCTGTAGCCGAAGACCGCGTGAGAGCACCACGTGCAGGTGTAGGGGCAGCCTCGGGCCGTGATTAGCGACACGGAGCCCATGCCGTGGTGGTCGCGCCACACACGAACGTACTCGTCGATGTCGATGGCGGCCCGATCGGGGAAGGGTTGAGCATCCAGGCCGGCGATGTATGGTCGGGGCGAGGTTCGCACGATCTGACCGTCGTCCTGTTGGTAGATGATGCCGGCGATGCTGCCCATGTCGCTGGGACCACAGCGCGCAAGATGAGGGAGAAGCTCCTCCAGTGTCAGTTCCCCTTCGCCGATGACCACCACATCAGCGCCTCGAAGCAGGTATTCTTCGGCGTAGTTGGCCGGCTCTGGTCCGCCCAGCACCACGGTAGCACCCTGGTCTTTGCACGCTCGGACCATCTCCAACACGTTCTGACGGGTCATCATGTTGCAGTAGATGCCAACCACTGGCGGCTGTGTTCGAGCAATATACTCGCGGAAAGCCTCTCGGATCTGGAATGTCGTATCAAACACCTCGACGGCGAAGCCCCGCGCCTTCAGATGCGCCGAAATGTACAGGATTCCCAGCGGCGGATATGGTTTCATGATCCGCAACTCGTGCGGATCTTCGTAGAGGTAGTAGCCGTGGGTCAGCAGAATGTCCATGGACCTGCCTGTCACGACAGCCTCGGCAGCGGACGCAGGCGCTCGATAACCGCCTTTTCCACCGGCCAGGCATAGAAGTCCCGTTCACAGCGCCAGCGAGCCACGGCCTGTAGCGGCGCCCGCAGCGCTGCTGGCCGGCTCCAGGCAATGCGCTGATAGAACTTGAACCCTTCGACCAGATCGCGGGTTTCCTGATCGACCCACGGCCCGGAAGAGCCGACGTAGTCGAATCCGGCCCACTCCGCGAGGGTGCGTGGGAACTGGTAGCCCTGGCGAAGAAGCATAGCGGCGATTTCGTTGCCGGGGTAGGGCTTGTAGTAAAAGATGGCAACCTCGAAGTCCGGGCTCATGGCGCGAAGTTCCTTGGCGACGCGCAGGGTCTCGCGGATGCTCTCTGCCGGCTCGTCGGGGAAGCCGACGATCAGGTTGAACAGCACGGCAATGCCCTGGCGCCGGCACTTTTCGGCGCTGGCGAAGACCTGCGCAAGCGTGATGTCCTTTTTCATCCAGTCAAGCATCTGCTGCGAGCCGGCTTCGACGCCGATCATGACTCTCCGCAGGCCGGCCCGCCTGCACAGTCCCAGGACTTCCTCGGCCAGCCGGTCCCCCTGGTCAGCCCGCATGGTCGCCATCCAGGTGAAGCCCAGCCTGCGATGCAGAAACTCCTCGGCGATGGCTTCCACCCGCTTGTGATAGGTGAAGAATGTCTCATCCTGAAAGCCGACGTCGTCGAAGTGATAGCGCCGCCACAGCCTCGCCAGTTCCTCGCCCATCCGCGCCGGCTCCAGACCAAACCAGCCGCGCTTGTAGACATGCGGGTCGGCACAGAAGGTGCAGCGGAAGCGGCACCCCTGGGATGCGATGTAGTCGAGCTGGCGCTGCCCTTTCAGGGCGAAGTAGCGTTCGACGGGGATCAGGGTGTAGTTGTGAGGGGGGAAGGTGTTGGTGTTGTGTAGGGGGCGGGGAGGGTTCAGTTTGGGTTGGGTATTGGGTATTGGGTATTGGGTATTGGGTATTGCGGATTGGGCCGGTTTGAAGGCGCAGCCGGCCACGTCGGCCAGGCTCTGCCCTGAGCCTGACGAAGGGTCGTTGCCGGTCGCCAGACGGTCGAGGATTTCGGCGAAGGTCTCTTCTCCCTGTCCCTGCACGGTGATGTCGATGCTGGGTTCTTTCAGGGTTTCGGTGGGAAACAGGGATGGATGCCAGCCGCCCCAGATCACGGGCAGGTCGGGCCGGCGGCTTTTAGCGGCCCGTGTGACCCGCAGCGCATCGCGGATCGGCCCGCCGGTCAGCACCGTCACCCCCAGACACAGCGCGTCATCGATCTCCGCCAGCACTGCACCAACCGGGTCGCGCTCCAGCCGGCCATCCACAATCCGCACATCGTACCTCTGCGGATCCAGGTATGAGCCTACCGCCAACACGGCCAGCGGCATGGTGTAGAAGACGGCTTGGGGGTTGTAGAGGATGACCCTGTGTTGTGTCATGGTATCCCAGATGCTTTGGAGATAGGATATTGGGTATTGGATATTGGTAACTGGGCAATATCCAAAATCCAATCTCTATTATCCAATATCCACCCCCTCCGGCTGCGGGCTGGGTGTGGCGGCTGCGATTTGATCCAGACCGGGCGGCAAGGGGTCCACGCCGGCATGGGGTTGCTGCTCCAGGCGGTTGAGGCGGTGGCGTGCCAGGGGCAGTGTCGCTGCATGGTACAACATCGCCGCTGCCTGCCGCAGGTGCCCCGCCCCGAATCCTGTCGGGTGGCGGGCCAGGTATGTCAGATTGGTCCAGTACTTGCCGGCGCGGAATTCTTTGTGGAGCGCGGTGTGGAGCTGGCGGTAGAATTCCGTCGTGTACGGCCCCTCGTACAGCATGGCCAGATCGTTGGAATCGACCCAGTTTTGTTTGACTCCCAATTGATCCTGCACCCGCTCGAAGAACTTTGTGCCGGGTAGCGGGTAGGAGACGGACATGCCGATGTCGTCGGGCCGGCAATCCCGCACCATCTGGAGTGTCTTTTCGATATCCTGGCGGGTCTCGCCGGGGTAGCCAAACTGCAGGAAGAAGCCAACCTGGATGCCGGCCTGGTGCAGCCGGCGCGTGGCCTCGTAGATCTGCTCGACCGTTGTCCCCTTCTCCATAGCATCCAGAATCTTCTGGGAGCCGGATTCGGCCCCGATCCACACGATTTGACAGCCGGCCCGCTTTAGAGCGTCGATGTCCCCATCGCGGAGCAGCAGGTCGGCGCGGCTTAGACTCTTGAATGGGACCACCGCGCCCTGCTCCTCAACCAGGTCAGCAAACTGCGGCAGCCAGCCTGGCTTCAAGCCCATGATGTCATCAGCGAACCAGATATGATCCGGCTGATACTTTTCCTTGAGCCATTTTAGTTCAGCGACGACGTTTTCGGGACTGCGGACATTGTACCGCTGGCCCCAGATGGGCTTGGCGCACCAGTTGCAGTGGTATGGGCAGCCACGAGTTGTGACCATGTTCATCGAGTAGTAGCCATGCCGGCGGTACCAGAGTTCCTGATAGTGCGGTACATCGACCAGATCCCAGGCGGGGAAGGGGAGGCTGTCCAGGTCGGTGATGAGGGGACGGGACGGCGTGAATACGGGTTGGGTGTTGGGTATTGGGTATTGGGGATTGGATATTGGGTATTGGGTATTGGGTATTGGGTATTGGTGGGTGTTTGGGAAGGCCAGTCCCTTGATGGATTCAATGGGTACGTCGGTTTGGCCGGCCAGGTGGTCTATGAGTTCGCCCAGGGTGTGCTCGCCCTCGCCGATGAGGACGTAGTCTGCGCCGTGAGCGAAGTATTCGGGAGCATGATCGGTGGCGTCTGAGCCGCACAGGATGACGGTGCAGCCGCGTTCTTTGGCCATCTCGGACATTGTGAAGGCGGCCTGACGCATGCGCAGCAGGCACATCTTGCTGAGATAGTTGAAATTGTCCTCGTAGATGATGGCGTAGCGGGGCTGATGCCGATCCAGCGCCTTGGCCCAGTGTTGTTCAGAGCCCGCCAGCATGGCATCGAACAGGGCCACGTCGTAGCCGCGTTCGCGCAGGTAGCTCGCCGCGTACATGGTGCCAAGAGGGGGATAGGGCTGCATCGCCTCCCACAGCTTGGGATCGAAGCGCAGGTAGTACGACTGGCCGAACAGTACCTCAGCCATCGGTCTGGTCCATGGAAAGGCCGTAGTGCGCCAGCCGTTTCTCGAAATGCTGCATGATGATCTGGTCGTGATGGTCGAAATGGCCTTTGCAGCAGTCCGGTGTGAATAGGACGCTGCCGCCTTCGGTTTGAGCCTGCCGGCTGAATTTCTGAATCTTTCGGCTCATCTCCCAGGATTCCAGAAACGCCCCCAGCCGGCCACCCAGAAGTCGCTCCGCTGCCCTCTTGGCTGCTCGCTCAAACGGCCCCAGTCGCATGATCGGCGTGCTATCGGGAGTCCCCCTGGCATGGGGCAGATACTCCTCGACCCAGTCGTTGACTCCCCGCAAGCGCTGGTAAGTATCCACCCCGTAGAGGGGTACCATCTGGGTCACCTCGCGGGCGTGGAAGAAGCCACGTTCTTTGAGCGAAAGTTCGCGCTCGGCTAGAAAGTAGTTGGGGCATAGTTCGACGCCGGCCAGCGCTGCCACACGCACGGTCAGAATCACCAACACGCGGCACAGCCACAGCCGGCCCGTGGCTGTCACGATGAAAAGGTCGATGTCGTCGGATTCCTCAACGTTCTCGACCGCCAGCGTCCCTGTGACCGCCACCATACGCACAAACGGCGTTCGAGCGATCCAGCGCGTGTACTGCTGGGCGGTCGCCCACTTTGTGCGAGCGATTGCTGCGCGGCGTTCGCGCAGCGGGATCAACTGAGTCCGCCCAGGGAGAGCAAAGTAGCCATTTGCACGACAGAAAGCACCATCTACTGCCCCATCGTCGAGCAACTGTCGGACAGATTCCGGCGGTGCCGGCACGGTGAGATAGCGAACGACCTCTTCTGACGATAAGGGATAGTCGAAGAGGTCAGCATAGACGAGCGTTTTCAGGATAGCTAGCCGGACTTGCGTGACGTCTGGCCGGCCACGGTCGAGAGTCACGGGCTCCTCTTTGTGATCACATCCGGTTGGCGAATTGCACAACGGGACAGCATAGAAATTATAGCGCCATCATGGTCTCAGTCAAGTATACGCGATTACCGTCCAACCGGATGTATTCTGGCTACCCGACGGGGGCGGTTTGCGGACCAGTAGATGCTCGAACGCTCATCGCCGCGCCGGCTTCGCGCAACGCCGCTACCGCTGAGAAGGCGAGGAGCAGCGGTGCACTCAGGCTCGCCAACGCGCCGGCTGACCAGGTCGAGCGCCCCCAACCGCTAAGCAATTCCCACCACCCTCGCCACTCGTAGGCCAGGCTTGAGAAGGACCAGGCTTGTATGCGAAACCCCGCGCGTCCAAGCATCGCTGCCAGCGTCTGGGAGTCAAAGTGATAGAGGTGTCGGGGCAGATCCAGGTGGAACCAGCACCGGCCGGCGACTCGCGCCTGCCAGCTCGCCGCATTCGGCACGGCAACGACCAGCCGGCCCGTGGGGCGCATGAGAAGACGCACTTCGCTCAGAGTGCTGAGGGGGTCGTGCAGATGCTCCAGGGCATGCCACAGGATCACCAGATCGAACGATTGGGGCGCAAAACCGCAGCCGGCCAGCTCGCCAACACAAACATCCAGCCCCAGGCTTAGCGCGTGGGCGGCGCTCTGCCGGGAACGTTCCGTCCCAACGACCCGCCAGCCCATCCGCCACAGAGTTTCCAACATCCAACCATCGCCGCAGCCGATTTCCAGCGCTCGGCCGGGCAGTAGGCCGGCGGCGCACCACCGCGCCCGGCGCTCGCGCAGCCAGCGTCTCAGGATGCGGGCCAACCGGGAGGGGGCAGCCGGTTCGGGGTAGTAAGCTGCCAGTTCGTCCGCCGTTGGCCGAGGGCTGGTGTACCGCAGGCCACAGCGAGAGCACTGAACGATGTCAAAACCCTCGCCCGAGACACGATCGACGCTCGTCAGCCAATGGGTCGCGGACTGATGTCGGCAGAGATTGCAGGCAATGGATTCCATAAGGATCACAAAGCAAACAGGGCCGAGGCGTTTGATCCTCGGCCCTGAATACTCCCGGGAGTAGCTTTACAGCGTCGCTTCGAGTTCCGTGAGAACGTCCTCGAAGATGTCGAGGCCGATGCCGGCTGTTTCCTCGTCGATCACAAGAGGCGGCATGAACCGGATGGTGCTCGGTCCACAGCCTAGCAGAAGAATGCCCTGCTCGAAGGCGCGCTGGATGACGGCCGCTCGCAGGTCTGAGGCCGGCTGCTTCGTCTGCCAATCCTCCACCAACTCCACGCCAATCATCAGTCCCTTGCCCCGCACCTCGCCCATGCTCGGATGGCGGGCTATCATCTCCGCCAGCCGATCAAGCATGAAAGCGCCGACGCTGGCGGCATTGTCGATCAGGTAATCCTCCAGGAGATCGATGGTCGTCAAAGCCGCCGCACAAGCCAATGGATTGCCGCCAAAAGTGTTGCCGTGGGAACCAGGTCCCCAGGTCATCAAGGCCTTGCGAGCGATCATTGCACCCAGCGGAAGGCCTGATGCGATTCCCTTGGCCACGCACACGATGTCGGGTTCGACGTCCCAATGTTCTATGGCCCACCACTTACCGGTGCGTCCCATACCGCTCTGCACCTCGTCTGCAACTAGCAGGATGCCGTACCGGTCGCAGACGTCCCGCAGCAATGGGAAAAAGTCCGGCGGCGGAACCACGTATCCACCCTCCCCCTGAATCGGTTCAACAAAGACGGCGGCGACCTCGTCGGCGGGTACGATGCGGGCGAACAGATTGTTTTCGATGTAGTCAATCACGGCCATGCTCTGACTGCGCCCGCCAGACGCCATTGGGCGGTACGGGTTGGGGAAGGGTACATGGGTTACACCCGGCATTAGCGGCGCGAAGCCACGACGCTGCACCGACTTGCTGCCCGTCAGTGCCAGCGATCCCATAGTCCGGCCATGGAAGCCGCCGATGAAGCTGAGGAAGCGTGGCCGGCCCGTGGTGTAGCGAGCCAGCTTCAACGCTGCTTCCACCGCCTCAGTTCCCGAATTCGTCAGGAACACCTGCTTTTCAGAACTGCCTGGCGCGATTTCCGCCAGTCGCTCCGCCAGATCGACTTCGACCTGGTAGTAGAAGTCGGTCCCCGACATGTGAATGAAACGCTCCGCCTGCTCTTGGATTGCGCGGACGACGGCCGGATGCGAGTGACCGGTGGCCACCACAGCGATGCCGGCGGTGAAGTCGATGAACCGATTGCCATCCACGTCCCACACGTGGGCGCCGCGGCCGTGATCCATCACAAACGGATAGCTCCGCGTATACGACGGAGAAAGCACCCGACCATCACGCTCAACAATTACCCGCGCTCGTGGACCGGGCAACGGCGTATGGATGCTTGGTCCCTTTTCGACAACGGTTGCTTGAATGGGTTCTGCGATAGCCATGAAAGTTACTCCTCATTGAGTCTTGTAGGTTGATACATTCCAGTCATCAGTGATCAGCACTGATGACTGTTTACTGA
>JBHHXF010000058.1:0-12002 GCA_046756905.1 Anaerolineae bacterium
TTGATGTAGGGCAGGCTGATGCCCCGATCCACGTCGTCGGCGGTGAAGGAGTGGAGAAACACGGCGGTCGAGATGCGTTCCGCCAGATGCTTCCAGTCGCGGTTAGCGCGGTCGGCATCGTTGCGTTCGATAGCGCGATAGGCGTCCTGCCCGCCAAGCTGAAAGGCCATCTCGCCCCATACGTCCGCCGCGTGAGGCCGTCTGATGTCACGCCTTTGGATGGGTTGATCTGGGTGCCGACGATGGCGGAGACATCGGCCTCGACGAGGCTGACATCATCAGGCAACAGGTTCTCGATCCGTTGACCGTTTGCGAGGTAGTGGTAGACCAAGACGAGGGCGTGGGTTTTGCCCCCGCCGAAGGGTGTCTGCAATTCCAGCACGGACGGTCCCTGGCCTGTCGTTAGCTTTTTGTGGACTTGTTGCAGCAGGTTTTCGAGGCCGTAGGTGAGGTAGGTCTTTTTGTAGAAGGTGTACGGGTTGTTGTAGTCGGCGGCGGCACGGCCGGCCACCACGTCGCCCAGGTCAGCGGCGAAGACGGCTTCGTCGAAGTCGCCTTTGCGGATGTCTTCGTGTGGCACTGCGATGTCGAACCAGTTTTTCATGGGTTACTCCTTAATCCTATCATCCTGCGCATCCTGTTCTCATCGTCTAGAAAAGGATGCGCAGGATGATAGGATTGGATCATATTCTCAGTACCTTGAACTTCAGGCGAGTTGGGTAGAAGTTGGCAATAATGCTCAATGGGATGTTCTGAGTGACCATCCAGGCTTTTAGGTTGTTGATGCTGATGTCATTAATGTCTTGGATTGCTACAGGGAAGACCATCAGCGTATTGCCTATCTGCAGGTGGTTGAACTTGATCTCGCCGACCGACCGGCCTCGATAAATGACCTGATACTCTTTCCTGGCAAGTACCTCCAAGCCACGCAGCGCCAACTCGTGATAGGTGGCCTTGGCGTAAATGCGGTGGATGAAGCCTGGTCCTAACCTTGAATGGACTTCGTACAGACCGCCGATGACCTCGTGGGTCAGCTCTGGCGCAAGAAAGTTGGCCGGCCAATTAGCCTGTGGCTCTTGCGATGCTTCTGGATCATTATCGGTTGAGGGAGATCTGAGGTACACACGTCCGAACTCCGGGCGCGGGTTGCCAAAGTTGCACACCAAGCCATCCTCTTTGCCCACGACTTTTAGATAAGAGATTGTCTGTGCTTTATGGAGTTTGGTCAAATTCGGCGCAACTTTGAGCTCAACGACTACCTGTCCGGCAACGAACAGGTCAAGCCGCTGTACCCCGATCAGTCTATCTCTGTAGAAGATCTTATACTTGGGCTGTTGCCGGCATTTGATCCCTTTTCGCTGTAGGTCGTCCATCATCGCGCGCTCGTAGATGTACTCCGGATAGGTCCGCCCCATGCCGTTGTACACGTCGTAGTAGACACCGATGATGGCGCCAGTGAGCTCCTGGTGCCGCCATTCAGTCATCTCAAGAATCCTATGATCCTGCCGATCCTGTTCTCTCGCTGAATAGAACAGGATACGCGGGATAGGGGGATTTCAACTACTCTTATCGTCCCGCGCATCCCGTACTACCACCGATTCGCGAACCACACGCAGTAGTCGTGAACAATGTCGTGACTGGGCGATTTCTTGTTCAACACCTCAAGGTCCGCCAGGGGAAACGCATACTTAGCACGCCCCACTCTGACATCAACGATGAGGCCGTACAAATCGTCGATCAAGGCAATGCCCAGGACCTGGACACGGTCGCCGGCCTGCAGCGGGCCACGTTGCTGATACTCGGCAACCCTGGCCTTGAACGGAAACTTCAGGTGCTCGTTCAGATACTCTTCCCAAGCCCCTAGCTCCGCCATGATGTCGCCTCGGCCGACGCCGGCCAACACCTTGTTGATGTTCCGGCCTTCCGGCCCCAGGAAGCTCCAGGCAAACTTCTTGGCGATCTCAGCCTGAACCTGCTCCACGTCCTTCTGGGTATCCCTGGGCTGGGCCGGCTCAACATCCTCGGGGTACAGCCGATACTCGGCCCAGCCCAGCCCCTCCTCTTCGCACTCCTCGATGGCGGCGTCTGGCATACTCTGCAAGCTGATGCTGTCCCACTCGACGGTGACGATGTTCTCATCCGCGAGTATTTCTGTGATGCGCCCTTGCCAGCCGCTCAGGTCGATATCCCAGTCATCGTCCTCTGTGCCGGCCTTGACAACGACGGAGTCACCGATTTCTAGTTCGGATAGTTTCGACATGTTGGTTTCTTTGCCTCGTTAAGTCTCATTTGAAAGCTAATTCCCTCAACCGCGCCCGCCGCGAGTTGCGGTCATCGCTAGCGCTCGACCTCCACTCACGGCTACCATGTTCGCCATTCCTTCGGAATTCGACAAGCCGAACTCGCAGAGTGGCGAAATCGAGTAGCCAGGAGTGGAGCGCTAGCGCAACTCCTGGCGGGCGGCTGTGGCAGAATTGTGCCGGCTATGTGGGGGCGAGGCTGAATAGCAGACCGAAGTGGACATTTCCCCCTCCTGGCTAACGGGGCCTGGCTCCGACTGGACCTTACTCTGGGTGTGCCGTGCCGGCAACGAGGCCGGCACACAAGG
The DNA here is from genome assembly GCA_046756905.1 of Anaerolineae bacterium. Lineage (GTDB taxonomy): Bacteria > Chloroflexota > Anaerolineae > Epilineales > JAANWY01 > JBHHTZ01. The sequence continues at coordinate 2,609 of JBHHXF010000058.1, forward strand.
CTAGCTGCATTTTACCACAGGCGCCGGCGGCCCGCAAGCAAGAACCTCGGACCAACAGGAAACCGCGGATGCGCCGGCACCTCCATCCGCGTCTTCCTGCATATCCGCGGTTAAGGCTGGCATGGAAACCGCGCGCCTATCCCCCACTACCCATCACATCCACAACCAGGTTGAAGCCACCATCCACCCGCGCGGCATCGCCCTTGGCCAGGAACACCGTCGTGTCCTTCTGCACGATCACCGCCGGCCCATCAATCTCGTACCCTGGTCTCAGACGCTCGCCCCGGTAAAAGGGGACGTCGGTGACGCCGCCGGCCAGCACCACCGGGCGATGGTCCAGATAGGCGTCTGATGGGTCAGCCGGCCCGGCTGGTTCGCGGGGCAGCGCCGGCCGGGGGACGCTGCCCACGGCGCGCAACCGCAGGTTCACGATCTCCACCGGGTCCGATGGCTCGCTGTGGCCGTAGGTGCGGAAGTGGGTAGCGTGGAAAGCCTCGGCGAAGTCTGGGCTGAGCGGGATGGTCAGCTCGAAGGACTGGCCCACGTAGCGCATGTCCAGCTCGCGGTGCAGCGTGATCTGGCCGGCCTCGATCCCTTCGGCCAGAATCTCTCGCTGGCCGCGTTCAGCCAGAGGGGCGAACCGACGTTGGAGTTCATCGTACGGCGTGTTGCCGGCCAGCATCACCGTCTGCACGTAGTCCTTGACCACGTCGGCGGTCAGCATGCCGAAGGCCGACAGGGTCGATGCGCCGGGGGGGACCAGGACGCGCGGGATGCCCAGCGCCCGTGCCAGATCGCAGGCGTGAAGCCCACCGGCCCCGCCGAAGGAGACCAGGGTGAAATCGCCGGGGTCGTGACCCCGCTCGACGGAGATGACGCGTAGCGCGCGCTCCATGTGGGCATTCACCACATGAACCACGCCCAGGGCGGCGGTTTGGGCCGCCTCCAGTCCCCGCTGGGGGGCCAGGCCGAGTTTATGGGCCAGGTCCGTCAGCGCCTGGTGGGCCGCATCGGCGGCCAGGGCCATGCGGCCCCCCAGGAAATAGTCGGGGGCCAGCCGACCAAGCACCAGGTTAGCATCGGTCACAGTCGGTTCCGCGCCGCCCATGCCGTAGCATACCGGCCCCGGATCGGCGCCGGCGCTTTGGGGACCCACGCGCAGCGCACCGCCGGCATCCACATACGCGATGGAACCGCCGCCGGAGCCGACGGTGTGGATGTCGATGACCGGGATGCGGATGGGCAACCCGCCGATTTCGCCCTCGGCGGTGACGTGGATGTCGCCGTCGCACAGGGAAACGTCGGTGGAGGTGCCGCCCATGTCGAAGGAGATCACGCGCTCAAAGCCGGCCTCGGCCGCCACGTGCTGCGCGCCAACGACGCCGCCGGCCGGCCCAGACAGGATGGAGCGTACCGCCTGCCGGCGCGCCTGGTCGGCGTGGATGCTGCCGCCGTTGGACTGCATGATGCGAAAGTCCTCAGTGTCGAGCTCGGCTTCCAGCCGGCCCAGGTAGCGGTCCATGATGGGCGAAACGTAGGCATTGATCACGGTGGTGCTGGTGCGTTCGTACTCGCGAAACTCCGGCAGGATTTCGCTGGAGGGCGAGACGAAGAAGCCGGCGTCGCGCAACTGCTCCGTAATCAATTGCTCGTGTTCCGGGTGCAGGAAGGAGAAGAGCAGGCAGACGGCAACGGATTCGACGTCCAACGCCTGGAGTTGCTCAACGAGGTCGGGTAACTCGGCCGTGTCCAGGGGGATGAGGACGTTGCCCTGGTGGTCTATCCGTTCGGTGACTTCCAGCCGGCACTCGCTCGGGACCAGAGGCTCAGGGCGGTCGGCGAAAAAGTCGTAGATGTCGGTGCGGGTCTGCCGGCCGATGGCCAGAACGTCGCGGAAGCCCCGGGTGGTGATGAGGGCTGTGCGGGCGCCTTTGCGCTCCAGCAGCGCGTTCGTCGCCACCGTCGAGCCGTGGACGATCTCTTGTGGGGATATTGGATACTGGATACTTGTACTGAGCCCAGCCGAAGTATTGGATATTCGCATCCGTTCCAGGCCATCCAACACTGCCTGGGATGGATCGCGAGGGGTGGACAGGGTTTTGTAGGTCTCGTAGGTACCGGTTTCTTCGTCGAAGATCACGAAGTCCGTGAAGGTGCCGCCAATGTCGATGCCGATACGCATCTGAGCTGTTTACCCCCTCTCCTGGCGGCGGAGCTCCAGCAACGCTTCCAGTTCCAGCAGGTGCTCCAGGTCTCGGGGCCGACCGGCGGCACGCTTCGCGGCGATCAAGCTCTCCAGAGTCAGCACATGGACCGCCATGCCGTACAATTCCATCTCTTCAGAGGCAACCAGCACCTGCTCGTACGAGCCCAGCCCTGCTACCTCGCCCAAGAGGTCGACGGCTCCGGCGTCCGTCTGCAGGGTGAAGTTTAGTCCTCTTTCGAGGGTACGGGCATCCCACCGAAATGGCAGACCCTCGGGAACATCTCGGAGCCTGGGATGCAATGGAGCCAGTGCATCAACCAGTCGCGCTAAGTTTTCCGGGGTTCGCCGGTAGCAGAGATCGATGTCAAATGTGGCACGCGCTGAGCCGTGCGCTACTGCTGCTACGCCACCGATGATCACAAATTCAACCTCGGAGTTTTCCAGTCGTCGCAGGATGCGTTCAAGGTCCATATCGTTTCTCTCCGGCCTGGCGCATGGCTTGTAGAGTGTTGATTAGCTCTTGTAACTTCTGAACTCTCTGGGTAGGTGTCCACGTCAGGGCCAGTTTCAGCAATGATACATCAATGCCGTAAGCCTCGGCCCGGTCAATTGCGCTCTCACCATGGGTTGTTCGGGCTTGTAGAACCTCCAAGCGTTCAGTCGGTGTTCGCTGTAGCATCGCACGCAGCTCCGCTATGTCGATCTCGTGAGCCTCGGCCCGTTCGATGGCACTCTCACTTCTCATTTCTCGTTTCTCGTTTTTCATCCCCCAGCCAACTCCTCGTCCAATCGATCCGTGATAAACATGTGCCCCGGCGCATGGGTGATCATCAGCGGCACACGGCTTTCCAGGGCGACAGCCTGAGGGGTGACGCCGCAGGCCCAGAAAACGGGCACCTCGCCGGCCTCCACCGGCACCGCGTCGCCGTAGTCGGGCCGGCCCATATCCTCAATGCCCAGCGCCGCCGGGTCGCCGATGTGAACCGGCGCACCGTGGACCGACGGGTAGCGGGATGTGACCTGCACAGCGCGCGCCATCAGGTGGGACGGAATGGGCCGCATGGTGACGACCAGAGGGCCGTGGAATCGGCCAGCGGGCCGGCACGGCCGCGTGGTGCGGTACATCGGTACGTTGCAACCACATTCCAGGTGGCGCACCGGCACGCCGGCGGCGATAAGCGCTCGCTCGAAGGTGAAGCTGCATCCGAGCAGGAATGTCACCAGGTCATCCCGCCACCGCTGGAGAAGGTCGGTGGGCTCGTTGATCAACTCGCCGTGCTCGTAGACCCGATAGCGCGGGACATCGGTGCGCAGGTCGGCCGTTGCAGCCCAGGAGGGATCGGGGAAAGGCGAGCCAGGATCGGTGACGTCCAGCACCGGGCAGGGCTTCGGGTTGCGGACGCAGAAGCGCAGGAAGTCGAAGGCGTCGGCCTGGGGGAGGATCACCAGGTTGGCCTGGGTGTAGCCTGGAGCAAGGCCGGCGGTGGGGCCGGTCCACTGGCCAGTGCGGATGGCGGCCCGTGCCTCGCCGGCGGTGGAGGTCTCAACTGAACAGGTCGTCAACTGACATCCGCCAACCTGGGACGGCCGGTTCAGCCTCGGCTACATCGCCACGACGATAAACAGTCGGAATGTCCGGAGCGGTAGCCCGATAAACCTTGATGACGGCTTCGCCAAGCAAATCAACGTCCCAAACTACCTGTGTTCCTGCCGCGAAGTAGTCTTTGCGTTTGGCTGCGATCTCTTGTTCCGCTTTAGGACCGTAGTCGCCTTCGCTTCTGACCTCGACTGCAAAGACTGGCGCCCCCTCAAGAAACTTCATGCCGGCTGACGGGCCAATATAGAACGCAGCATCAGGGCTGAATGACTCGCGGTTAGGCAGATCGACTCTGAAACCCGTATTGTCAGAGTATGCCCGTCCTCCGCTCACTTCCCGTTCATACAGACGCAAGTTGACGTAGATCGCGCCGGCTGCTCGGCTTGGTAAGTCGCCTGTCGGGGACATCAGCACTAACTCTCCGTTGACAATCTCTGCTTTACCATTTTCAGGCAGATGGTACAGGTCTTCGATGGTAGCTCGAGTTTTCGTGATCATACGACAACCTCACAACTCAATTTGAACACCATCCCAGGGACTTCAATTCTAGCACACACGATCCTAGACATCAAGACCACCCGGCTCAACCTCATCGAACCCCGGACGGACAAAGGCTCTTGCCTCTGGAAACTCCTGCTCGGTTCTCTTGCGCAGCCGATCGAGGTGGACAAGTATGTCCAGAACCTCATCCTGAACCTCAGGGAACTGCCGATATAGCCGATCCCAGGCAGCGATTGAGCGGTCCATGGCGATCAAGGCAACCTTGGCCGAACCGTCCGAGTCTTTTGGAAACTCTTCCAGTATCGCCGGCCTTTCTTCCATGGCGCCATGAAGCGCCCGCAGGAGCTTGACCTCAATCTGATACTGGTACCAGCGGATGATTTCCACCGCATCTTCAATGGTGGCAGCATCCGCATGCGGGTCATCACCTGATATGTCGACCCGCACTCTCAAATTCAGCTCGTCTTCCTTCTCCGCAAACAGGTCTTCTGCGGACTCGAACCAGGCATCCACCATATCGGCATAGACCTGGGCCGCGCCGCTGCACTCGTGATTCCAGGCCAGTTCCTCAATACGCCGCTGCTCCTCCATTTCCTCGTCAATATCCAACGAGTCGAGATCGATGCCCTCCTCCTCCACCATCTCCTGCAACATCTCTAGCGTCGCTTGAAGTGTCTCGGTCAGCGTCTGCCAGAAGGCTTCGCTCTCCAGATCATGGGCTGCTGGGTCGTCAAGTCCGCGCTCTTTCTCCATGGCGAAGACCATGCAGCGGGAGGTGAATGGACACCGTTCACACCAGCGATCGCAGTAGTTGTAGATGCCGGAGATGAAGTTTGGATTGTCGGCCAGGTCCATGAGGTCTTCTTTGTTCATGGTATCAGGTATCCCTTCGAAAATGGCTCTTCACTTCTTGCTGGTTGCGGAAACCCTCAATTCTGTGGTAGGGAGAATTATACCATTGTATTGCTTACAGACCAACGCGAGGGTCATTGCGACGGGGGCACTGGACAGGACGGATCCCAGAGGTTGGCAACCTGCATGACATCTACGACCGTGATCTGCCCGTCACCGTCCAGGTCGTAGAGAGGATCGCCGGTTTCCGTGGACCAGAGGCGAGCGATGATCAGGATATCTCCCAGGTCCACGCAGCCGTTCCGGTTGTAATCAGGCAGGGATGTGGTATACTCGTCCGCCCCCACATCGGGAGCGGAGCCGGCAGGGCGTGCGTCGCCGTCGATGTCGTCGTCGCACAGGCCGGCCGCGATGGGCACGCCCTGGTCAATGGCCGAACTTGCACCCTCGGCCAGGTGGAGCTCGCCGTTGGCACCGTCAACGAATAGGGAAAGCGGCGCGTCCTCCACGTTGCCGGCCAGCGTAGCGTTGCCGCCCCGGTCCCGCAGGTTGTGGCTGACCAGATTGTTGGTGATTTCGGCGTACGTGTTGTCGAAGCGCCACTCGATAGAGGAGAAAGGCGCTTGCGTGGAGACCAAGCTGTTGTGGAGGGCCTTTGTGTGGCAGGCCTGCCAGAGACAGATGCCGCAGTCGAAGCCGGCCTGGGATGAGAATAACTCGCCCCGGTTGGCGAAGATGAAGTTGTTGCGGATGATGCCCCCGTAGTGACCCACGTAGCCCCCGCCGGCCTCCGGACACGGATTGTCGGAGTAGGTGCGCCCGCTACCACTCTGCATGAGGCCAAAGCCTACACCGCGAGCGTTGTTCATGAGCACGTTGCGCTCAACCACGGTGTCCCGGCTGCCGGTCCAGAGGTGAATCGCGTGTTCAGATAGCCCGCTGTCACACCAGAATCCCTCGATGACGTTATCGCGAATGGTCCACCCTCTGGCCTGGTGGGCGTCGATCCCGCCGGTGTAGCAACTGCCGTTGATCGCCCAGACCTGGGGCCGGCCGGCGTCGGTGAGTTCAATATGAGAACATGCGATCTCCCCGTCGTCCGGGAAATAGACCTTTGCCGAATGGGGATTGATCTTGATCCCCTGCTGTCCGGGATCGATGATATGGACGTTGTAGATGAGGGTGTTCAGCGTATCTCCACTGTCGGAAGACATCACGTGAATGGGGTGAGTCGTGGCGCGCTTGATCGTCACATCGGCGATGGTCACATTCGAGGCAACCACGGAGATGATTTCTGTGCCAGCGTAGTTGTCATCCAGGATAACGGCCTCGCGGTTCCCGCTGGCGGAGCGCAGGGTCACATTCGGCGTGTCGAACCACAGATAGTATCCATTCTGGCCCAGGTTGTAGGCGCCGTCGGCGACGAGGATGGTGGTGTCGGGGATGTTTTCGTTGACTGCGTTCCACAGTTCCGCTTCGGTGGAGACCTCGACGATCCGGCCAGTGGGTGCGGGCAGCGGCGCACACGCATTGCCGACCCGGGCGGAGAGAGCCGGCGAGGCAACCGCCAGCGGTGGCGAGGCCACTGCGCCGGGCGAAGTCAGCATGATCAGCAACCACAAGGCCAGGAATCGGTGAAAGCCGGACGACCTGTTCAGGAACCTTTTCATCCTTGAGACTCTTTCTTAACCCCGGCAAACCTTGCGAAGGTTCCACGTGACCCTGGTAATCGGAGCTTCTCCCGCTGGAGAAGGCCACTCCGCCCACGAAGTTCTTGCTGACCCTTCGCAAGGTGTTTCCCTTTGGCGTCACCCTGGCGGCGGACACCAGGTCTGCCAGGCTGCGGCCACCCGCATAACGTCAATGACATCCACGTCGCCGTCTCCATCCAGATCGAAGCGTGCGTCCCAGCCGGGATCGCCGCTGTCCGCACCCCACCGCGCGGCGGTGGCCTGGATGTCATCCAGATCCACCAGTTCACTGGCGTCGAAGTCAGGGCACGGACGGGCAGCCACTAGGCGCAGTTCGTCCACCCAGAAAGCGGTACCGGCCTGGCCGCTGCGGTCCTGGAGGTTCACCCGTGTCACCGGCCGGCCTGATGCGTTCAGATGCTGCAAGGAGATGCGTACGCGCTTCCACGTGCCGGCGTTGATGGCGCCATCCTCAATGTAGCGGCAGTCGTCCACGGGCCGCTTGAGCAGCTCGGCGCCTTGCTCATCGTGGAGGAAGGCCGACAGTCGCTGCCCGCCGGGCGATGCGCCGCGCACGTGAAACTCTAGCCAGTAATACGGTCCGGTGTCGAGAGCCTCGTGCCACAGGGAAAGGCCAGCCCAGGCGCCCAGCGTTACCGAAATGGCCTGGGTGCCGCTGTAGACCTGGTCGGTGGCGGCCAGGTCGCGGGTGGCACTCCACGACCAATCTTGCCAGCCGGCCTCCAGTCCATCGCTGTAAATAGGTCGGGTCTGACTCTCGTCGGGCAGCATGGGCAGCGGAACCGGGCGCGGCGGCGCCCCGTACCAGGCGCGCACCACATCCTCGGCCGGCTTGTCGTAGGGCGTGTAGCCATCGTCGCAGGGGCCGCCCTGGAATGGGTCCGTCTCCCAGTCCCACCAGTACATGCCGGCGAACCAGGGCTGGTCGTAGAGGCTCTCGAAGGCGGCCTGGTATGCGTCGGCCTGCTCCTGCAGGTCGATGGCGCCGCCGCTCCACCAGTCCCAGGGATGGCGGTTGGCGCCGTCCTGGCTGCGGTAGCCGATCTCGGTCAGGATGATAGACTTCGCCGGCCACTGATTCGCCAGGTTGGACAGCGTGGCGACGTGAGGCGCCCAGCCGGCGATTAACTCCGCTACGGTTGGATTATCCACACCTGTCAGGGGATAATAGGCGTCCACGCCGATGAGATCGACGGCGTCCCACCAGGTGATGCTGGTTTCCTCACCGCTGTGGTTGGCCGCGTAGACTATGGGACCGGAATAGCGGCTGCGCACGCCGGCGATCACCGCTCGCCAGTCAGCTTCTCGCTGGGTAGTACCGACGAGTTCCGTGCCCACGGCGAACTGGTCGGCGCCGTGAGCTTCGGCCAGTTCGGCGTAGTGCCAGATGAAATCCTGGTAGGCAGCGAACCAGGCGGCCCATTCGGCCTCGCTGCTGAAGGCATCGCCGATCTCCCCACGCCAGTGATCCGGGTCATCCCACAGGTCCAGGTGTGGCTTGAGCATTACCTGCAAGCCCAGGCTATGCGCCTCCGTGATCACGTGGATCAGATCGGCGTCAGTGGGGGTGGCGGTGTTGGTGTAGATGGTCGTCGAACCGATGTTGTCCTGGTAGCCGGTGGCCAGCAGGCTGATCCAGTTGGCGCCTGTGTCGGCCAGCCTGGCCAGCGCCAGGTCGGCGGCGGGCTGGGAGTAGTCCCCAGACCACCAGCCGGCGTAGGCGATGGCGTTCTGCTTTTCCACAACGCTATAATCGCGGGCGGTGGCTTCGGCACTTCGCAGGGTTCCCTCGGCCTGGGTGCCGGCCGGCGTCATAGCAAATGCCGGCCAGGTCAACGCCACCAGCAAAGCCAGAGCGAGAATCAGTTCCAAGAATCTTTGCCTTGTCACCTTGCGTCCCCTTCCCCACATAGCCTGTTCCCCCATGAGCGCCTTCGTCCCAGTCGCGCAGCAACCTGGGCCACGTCGCCGTCAAATTGTAACACTTCTACCTGATTTTAGACCAACTCCCGACCGATGATGAACTGACGCGGAACCCGCGGTGGCTTGACCCCAGCCGGCTATCACAGCGGGCCGGCAGTGGGGGCCGCGCGCGTCAGCATCAGGTTCGCCAGATCGGGCAGGCCAGGGTTGGCGACTAGGCAGTGGGTACCGTAAGTATACACCTTCCTGTCAGAGAATGGGATAAAGATTAAGTGAAGATTCCCAAGGCAACACCCGTTACAGACGGAGCCAGCGCCAGTGATTTCAGTGATCCCAATAGCCGGCCACCGCCAGCAACTTACTCTTTGGCACCCTTCATTACAACCTGGCTTCGATTGAACGGAGTGATTACTTCAGCCGTGCCAGATGCCGATTCTTTGCTGATCTACTGCCTCTACTGGTGGGCTGCGGCTCTGCGATAGCCCCTTTCGCTCGACTACGCTACCCGATGCGCGCGTTCTTCCGCACCCCCGCTTGTCAGCCCGTGCTGTATCGGGTAGAATTGCCTCAAGCGCAGCGATCAACTAACACAGAAGGAGAATG
>JBHHXF010000059.1:0-11969 GCA_046756905.1 Anaerolineae bacterium
GCACGTTGACTTCTCAAAGCACCCCAACTTTGGAGTAGTCCCCCAACATCAACTTGTACGCCTTGGGCTTGATGGGCGAGCGGATGATCTCCACGTTGCGCCCGATGAGGCTGTCCTCGATGCGGTGGGGGATGCCGACGATTCTCGAATGCTCCAGCACGATGCTGTGCTCGATTTCGCTGTCTTCGATCTCGACGTGATGATAGATGGAGGTGAAAGGGCCCACGTAAGCGTTGACAATCCGTGTGTGTTGGCCGATGATGGCCGGCCCCCGAACCACGCTGTTGATGACCTCCGCCCCCTCTTCAATCGTCACCTTGCCATCCAGCCGCGAGTCGCGATCAGCGTAGCCGTCGATGCGCGGCTCCAACTCCTCCAACACCAGCCGGTTCGCCTCTAGCATGTCGGCCATCTTGCCGGTGTCGATCCACCACCCGCGATGGACGTAGGGCCGCACTCGATAACCGTGATCAATGAGATACTGGATCGCATCGGTGATCTCCAGCTCACCCCGCCACGATGGTTTGATGGCGTTCACGGCCTGGTGGATGTGGGGGTCGAACATGTAGATGCCGACCAATGCCAGATCGCTGGGTGGGTCTTTCGGCTTCTCGACCAAGCGCACGATGTCGCCGTTTTCCAGTTCGGCCACGCCGAAGTGCTGCGGCTCGGCCACGCGGGTGAGCACGATCTGGCTGTTCCACTCGCCGTTGGTAAACTGGTCAACCACGGGGCCTATGCCGCCCTGGATGACGTTATCACCCAGAAACATTACGAACGGGTCGTCGGCCAGGAAATCCTGGGAGACCTTCACGGCATGGGCCAGGCCGAGCGGTTCCGCCTGGTGAACGTACGTGATGTCAACCCCCCAGCGACCACCCCGCCCCACCGCCTGCTTGATCTCTTCAGCCGTATCGCCAACGACGATGCCAATATCTGTGATTCCCACATCCTGCAGAGTCTCGATGACCCGAAACAGGACGGGTTTGTTCGCCACCGGAATGAGTTGTTTTGCGCTGGTATAAGTCAGGGGGTACAGACGAGTCCCTTTGCCCCCACTCAGAATCAACCCTTTCATGTCACTCCTTGCATGACGCGTTCGTAGTTAGGCACGAAACTAATTGGAGTGCCGTTCCCTGCGACGCCACTCCGCTACGCTGTGTGGCTCACTACGAACTGCTGTAGTATCCGTACAAACTGGTGTCCAGCTTCACGTTGTTCAGGACAGTTCCGACCAGCCGCGCGTTCACCTTGTCCAGGGCGGCCCTGGCGCGCTGGGCGTGTTCGCGCCGGGTGACGCCGGCATTCAGCACCAGCAACACGCCATCCACTTGCGAGGCCAGGATGGCGGCATCGGTGACGGCGATGACCGGCGGTGCATCGAACAGCACCATGTCCGCCTGCTCACGCAGCGTCTGGATAAGGCCGGCCATACGGCGGGAGCCGAGGAGTTCAGCCGGATTCGGGGGCAGGGGTCCGCTCGTGAGCAGTCGCAGGCCGGCCACACCCGTTTCCCGCAGCGGCGCCGCCGATGTGGTGTCGTCCAGGATTACGCTGGTCAGCCCGGCGGTGTTGGAGACGCCGAAGATGTCGTGCTGCGAGGGCCGGCGAAGATCACAGTCCACCAGAATGATCTGCTTGCCGGCCTGCCCCAACGCCACCGCCAGGTTGGCCAGCGTCGTCGATTTGCCGGCTTCCGGGGCCGGTGACGTCACCAACATCGTCCGCAGCGGCTCATCCAGACTGGAAAACTCCAGATTCGTCCGCAAACTGCGGTACGCCTCCGCTACGGGCGAGCGGGGGTCCGACAACGTTACGAGCCTTGCTCGATCTTCTACAGCCATCAAGGGCCTCCACGCATCTTGGGTATTGGGTATTGGAGATTGGGTATTGGAGATTCTCTTGCCAATACCCAATCTCCAATATCCAATATCTAATCTCCAATCTCTAATCCGTCGTCTGCCACACCTGCCACCAGGCGCGGGACTGGCCGGCAGTCGAAGGTGCAAGGAGTTGGCCCGACGGCGGTATAAGGCCCAGCACCGGCGTTTCCAGGTAGCGCTCCACATCCTCCGGCGAGTGGATGATGCCGGCCTCGACAAATTCCAGGAACAGCACGATCAGGCCGCCCAGCAACGCGCCCAGCACACCGCCAGCGGCGGCATTCACCTTGGTACGGGGCTTGAACTTCTGCCCATCCCGCGCATGCTGGACAACTTCCATGATGATGCGATCTCTCTGGTCCAGCTTCTGATTGTCCAGAACCCGACGCTCGACAGATACCTCGGCCCACGTTTCCGCCAATTGCTTCGCGATGATGGGATCAAATTCCTCAGCATCCAGCCGAATGAGCGACCTCGCTTCGTCTGGGTCGGTCGTGATGCGACCCTTGAGCGTGTCCGGCGGCAGGTCCATCTGGAGCCGATCCCCGACAGTCTGAGCGATTTCGTCGGACAGGCGCATGCGCTCGCTCAGGTTCCAGAGGAAGTTCTTGATGCCCAGGCCAGAGCCATAGTCAGCGCCCCGGCCAGGGTTGACGCTCAGGATCACCGTCGAGCGATACTCGGGGGTGATGAACATCTTGCTGAAAGCGTATGCGCTCACCCCGCCAATCACCGCCACCAGCAGGATGATCCAGCCGCGACGAAGTAGGATTCGAATGTATTCTTGAAGTTCCATGCACGTTACCTCAACGTGATATGTTGCGAGTATTGCGTACTGCGTACTGCGTATTGCGTATTGCGTGCCCTAGTGCGAACGGTGGCCGGCCATATTCTACTACATCCACTCGTTCGGGTAAAGACCACCCTGCGCGATGACTCCCAGGCCGATCTGCCTCGCTCCTGCCGGCCAGTTCCCCCGAGTTCCCCCAGTTCCCCTGAGTTCCGCCAAGTTCCCCAGTTCCCCCGAGTCCCTCCAGTTCCCCCGAGTTCCCGCCCAGTTCCCCTGAGTTCCCCTGAGTTCCCCCGAGTTCCCCCAAGGTTCTTGTCTACTTCCCCCGAGTTCCCCTTCCCCCCGCCGGAATCTCACCCATCACCGGCGCGCCCAGCACCGCCTCGGCCTCCTCTGGCGTGCGTATCGAGTCGTCCAGGTAGTCGAGCAGGAAAGCCAGGCCCAGGCCGGCCAGCACGCCCAACACCACCCGCAGGGGCAGGTCCAACTGCCGGCGCAGTGGCGGCGCGACTGGCTCCACCCGTGGCTCTCCAATCACCGACACGACGCCGGAGCGGGCAAAGTAGCGGTCGATGCCCGTCTGCGCGGCGTCGCCGGCGGCGCGGACGATGGCGACAGCCTGATCCGCGTCTGGCCACGTCACCCACAACGTGACGATGCGATGCCGCGTCTCCGACGATTCCGAGGCGCTGATAGCCCCCGCCGGCACGTCGATGCCCTGGTCAGCCAACTGCTCGCTGACCAATTTCGCGAAGGCATCTCGCGTCACGAACTGGCTGAAATCGTCCACCAGGTACTCGGCTGCGGCGGCGGCGCTCTCGCGTGGATCGAATCCCATGTCAGGCTGTGCCGGCAGCGGTGAAACATCTATAAGCAGGCTGGTCGTCGCGCGATAGAGCTGGGGGGCCGGCCCGCTGAGTGCCCGAAGCCCCAGGCTGACAGCCAGGACCACCAGAGGCAGGCCGACCACGACCCACAAATGCCGGCGGACAACTGCCCAATACGCTTTCAATTCCATGGCTCACTCGCTGTCATTCCCGACGAAGGATCAACAACGGAAGACGCATGCTGATCCTGAGTCAGGTGTGGCCCTGAGCTCCCCGGCTGTTTGTAGGGTTTCTCATCCGACCTTTGTTGGTGGTGTCGCCGGCGGCTGCCGATTGCTTCTGTGATCCAACGCCACAGGTTCGACCGGAACCACCGCACGTCGAACTGCAAGGCGTGCTGGCGAATGGCACGGGGATCGTAGTCTGTCGGATCGAAGCCGGCCACCGCCTCTGCCAATGCTTCCGACGTCTGCTCGTAGAAGAAAGTTCCCGTGAGCCCGTCAATAACGGTGTCCAGCGCCCCACCGCCGGCAAACCCGATGACAGGCCGGCCCGAAGCCTGGGCCTCGACGGGAACCAGCCCAAAGTCCTCCACCCCCGGCCAGATGAGGGCCCGGCAGTGGGCCAAGTGATCCTTCACCACGTCGTCTGGCTGTCGCCCCAGAAAACGGACGTTGGGGCCGGCCATCGCTTCCAAGCTGGGTCGATCCCGCCCGTCGCCGATGATCACCAGGGGCCGGCCAAGTTCGTTGAACGCCTCCACTGCCAGGTCGATCCGCTTGTATGGGATCAGCCGCGAGAGGATCAGGTAGTAGTCCCCCGTGCCGTTCGCCGACGGCCGGAACTGCTGCGTGTCAACAGGCGGATAGATCACCGTGGAGGTCCGCTGGTAGAATCGCCGGATGCGGCGCTGAATCTCGGTGGAGATGGCAGCAAACGCATCGACCCGCGTGTGCGCTGAGCGACGATCCCAGCGCCGGAGCCACGGCAGGATCAGACGTAAGCCGGCCCGGCCGGCCGTGTTCACTCGCTCTCGCGCCAGATATTCTTCGGTCTGCCACAGGTATCGCGTCGGTGCCAGGCAATAGCACAAATGGGGGGTCGTAGCCGGCGTGATGATGCCGTGACAGAAACCGCTCTTGTTGCTCAGAACCAGGTCGTATCCAGAGAAGTCGAATCGCTCAAAAGCTCGGGGATACAGTGGGAGATAGTATTGGTGGTGACGGTGGATGGCCGGCAGGCGATCCATGAACGAAACGCGGATGTCCCAGCCGCCCATATCGGGCACGGCGGCCGGCCAATACATAGACGTGTAGACCGGCGCATCAGGGAACATGGCTTTGAGAGCGCGCAAAACGATCTCAGCGCCGCCGGCCTGGTTCAGCCAGTCATGCACAATGGCGACCCGCAAACCGCGAAGAGAGTCTTCCATACGGGCCGAAGTATAGCAAAAAAGTGGCGCGGGGCAAAGCGGCGACCGGAGAATCATGGAGGAGGGTCGAGTCGCTACATTTGATCGGGGCTGAGGTGCTTGACCACCGGCTGCAACTACGCTATAATTTTCACAACCCGACCGACGGTCGGTCTGTAGAGGTAGTGGAGGCAGCCAGCGTGGCTAGAATGGTCAAACAACATGACGAAAGGCGTACCGAGATCCTTGACACGGCCCGGGCGCTCTTCTACCGCAAGGGCTATGATCATACCTCGATTCAAGACATCATCGACACCGTCGGGATCGCCAAGGGCACTTTCTACCACTACTTCGGCTCGAAGGTCGATCTGTTGGACGATCTGATCAAGCGAATGCTCCAGGAAGCCATCCAGTTAATCGAGCCCATTGTGGCCGATGGTGAGCTCAACGCCTTGGAGAAGTTTAACTGCTGTTTCAGCGAAGCCCTGGCCTGGAAAATGGAGAATAAAGCCTTCCTGCTGGGCATCCTGTCAGCTTTCTACAGCGATGAAAACGCTCTCTTCCGCCAGAAGCTGAAAGAAGCGACGGTCGAGGGCATTGCCCCCCTGCTGACCCGGATCATCCGCCAGGGCATCGCGGAGGGCATCTTCCACGCCGACTATCCCGACGAGGTGGTAGAGATCGTTCTAGTCGTTGGTCAGTGGCTGTCGGACACCGTCGGGCAGATGGTCTTACTGGCAAACGAGCAGTCGGACCCGCTCCCCCTCATCGAACGATGGGTGGCCGTTGTCCATCAGGCCACGGAGCGCATGCTGGGCGCGCCCCCAGGCTCGCTGCAGATGATTGACCTGGACATGCTAAGAGAGTGGTTCGAGTAGGCCGGCGAAAAAGGAGGGAAGGGAATGACAGAATCCAGCAAACTAGCCTGGCGTAACCTGTGGCGCAACTGGCGCCGCACTGTCATCGCTCTGGTGGCCATCGTCCTGGGCGTGATGTTACTTCTTTTCTTCGATGGTCTCATGGCAGGGTCGGATCAGGCTATCTTCGGCAACGCCGTACGCCTGTATGGGGGCAACATTCAGGTCCATGCGCCCGATTACCTTGATAAGGCCAGCCGGCAACCCCTCCTGCCTCTGGAGGATGCGTACGCCGTAGTGCAGGCCGCCCAGGCCCAACCCCACGTGGTGGCTGTGGGCCAGCGTATAAGCACCGGCGGTATGCTCAGCAGCCGCGAGGGCTCCTACCCTATCGTTATCACCGGCATGGAGCCCGAGGTGGAGGCGCCCATCAGCCTGCAGGCGGAGCACATCCGCCAGGGACGCTTCCTGGAGCCTGGTGAAGGCGATGCCATCGTCATCGGTCGGGGGTTAGCGGAGCTGTTGCAGGCCGGCGTGGGCGACCGAGTCACCCTGATAGGCCGCGCCAAGAACGAGACCCTGCGCCAGCGCACCATGACCGTCGTCGGCATCTATGACCTGGGCATGCCAGACGCTGAGAAGATCACGGTCCTCATCACTCTGCCAGAAGCGCAAAGCCTTTATGATCTGCGCAATCAGGCTACCGAGGTGGCCATCTTCCTGGAAAAGGTCGGGCAGGAGAAAGAGCTCCTCCCGACCCTGCAGGCAGCGCTGCCCAACTACGAAGTGGACTCATGGCAAGACCTGCGGCCGGAGCTCGATCAGACCATTCAAACCAAGACGGCCTTCACCAGCTTCTTCGGCATTGTCTTAGTCTTCATCGCGGCTATTGGCATTCTCAACATCATGCTCATGGCCGCATTCGAGCGTACCCGTGAGATGGGGGTGTTGGCCGCGCTGGGCATGAAAGGCCGGCAGATTCTAGGCCTGTACCTGCTGGAAGGGACGTTTATCGGCGCTGTCGGCGCTGCAGTAGGCATAGCCCTGGGCCTGGCCCTCAACCTGTGGCTGGAACAGGTGGGCTTCGACATCTCCTATGCCTCAGGTATGGGCGAGATCAGCGCCTTGATGGGTACCCGTATTTATCCCAGCCTTTCACTGGCCAATGTCATCAATCGAGGTGTTTTAGTCCTCATTGTGGCAGCGCTGGCGTCGCTCTACCCCGCCTGGCAGGCAGCGCGCAAGGAGCCAGTGGAGGCGTTACACCACGTGTGAGGGGGGTCTTGGGGTCTCAATACCCCCTGGACGACTACGTGCAAACGAGGGAAACGTATTTCGTACTGCGTAACTGCGTACTGCGTGATACGCCACACGCAGTACGCGACACGCAATAGGAGGCGATGACATGGCCTGGAGCCAATTGTGGACCATTGGAGTGCGCGATCTGATGCGCAATCGCCGGCGCTCGGTGTTGACGCTGATCGCGGTGGCGCTTGGACTGACTCTGCTCATAGTGTTGAACGGCCTTGTCCAAGGTACGCTGGCAGACTCCCTGCAGTACAGCATCCGCTACCAAACCGGGCACGCTCAAGTACGCAACGATGCCTACGAAGAGGAGAAGCTCAGCCTGCAGTGGAGAGATCTGCTGGAGAACCCAGCGGAGTTGGTCACGCAGGCCGAGGCCCTACCGGAGGTGAAACATGCCGCGCCGGTGTTGTGGATAAACGGCATAGTGAACACAGCCGATGATTCGGTTGGGGTGCGGGTCTATGGCATCGACGTCTCTTCCCCCATCTACCAGCCCATCCGCGAAGCCACTTTCGCCAGTGGATTCCTGACGGCCGATGATCGGAGCGGAATCCTCATCGGCAACCGCCTGGCCGAGGATTTGGGCGTCAGCGTGGGGCAAAAGCTGGTTCTGACCATCGTCAACGCCGATGGTCAGCCCGAAGAGGGCGTGTTCACCATCCGCGGGCTGTTCGCCACCGGTCTGCCTTTCTACGATCAGAACAGCGTATTCCTGCCCCTGGCCAAGGCCCAGGCTTTTGCTGGCACGGGCGAACGGGCCAGCGCAATCGTCATCATGCTCCATGATCAGGACCGGGCTGATGAAGTTGCCGCCGCCCTTAGCGGTCCCGATCTGATAACCCCCACCTGGCAGGACCTCAACGCCGTCCTGCTAACCGCCGCCCGGACCGGTTTGAGCTTCTACTACATACTGGATGTCATCGTCATGTTGGTTGTGGCCGTGGTCATCGCCAACACCCTGTTGATGGCGGTATTCGAGCGGGTCCGCGAGATCGGTATCCTGGCCTCCCTGGGCATGCGCGCAGCCCAGATTCGGCTCATGTTCCTTCTTGAAGCCGCCATCCTGGGAGTGGCAGGCATTGTCGTCGGTTTCGGGCTGGGGTCCCTCGGCGTAGCTTACCTGGCCAGCGCTGGCCTGGAGATCGGCGACGTGGCAACGGCCGCTGGGGGAGCTATGGTCCTGGGTACCAAGATGTACGCCCATTTCATGCCCGGCCTCTTCATCGGCCTGGCCGTAGCCACGCTGGTCGTGATCCTGCTGGCCTCTCTCTATCCTGCCTGGTACGCCTCCCGCCTGGAGCCTGTGGAAGCTCTGCGGGCGCTCTAGCGAGTTGACCGGCCAATACCCAATACCCAATACCCAATCTCTAACCTCCATCAAGGAGCATCATCATGCCAGTAATCCATCTAGAAGACGTAAGCAAAATCTACAGCACTGGCGAGGTGACCACCACTGCCCTCAGCCAGGTCACGCTGGACATCGAAGCCGGCGAGTTCACCACCATCGTTGGCCCCTCTGGATCGGGTAAGACGACCTTGCTGCAACTGATGGGCTGTCTGGACCAGCCTGACAGCGGTGTGATCAAGATCAACGGGCAGGATGTCACCCGCCTTAGCCCCAACAGACGGGCCGATCTGCGCCGCGAGCAGATAGGGTTCATCTTCCAGTTCTTCGCGCTCATCCCTGTACTCAACGCCTACGAAAATGTGGAACTGCCGCTGCTGCTGAACGGCGTCCCGGCCGGCGAACGGCGCAAGCGCGTGATGGAGCTGTTGGAAGCGGTGGGGCTGGCCGACCGAGCCAACCACAGGCCGGACCAATTGAGCGGCGGGGAGCAACAGCGGGTGGCCATCGCCCGCGCCCTGGCCCCTCGCCCCTCGCTGGTGCTGGCCGACGAGCCCACGGCCAATCTGGATACGGAAAATGGCCGGCAAGCCATGCAGATCATGCAACGCCTCAACGAGCAGACCGGCACGGCCTTCATCTTCGCCACCCACGACCCGCGCGTTGTCGCCTTTGCCCGCCGGGTGATCAAACTGCGCGACGGCCAGGTGGTTGACAATGGCTTACAGACCCCTGAGGTAACGTCATGAGCAGTGGACGACCGTGGCTCGGATCATTTACAATCTTGCTCATCCTCGTCCTGCTGACAAGTTGCAGCCAGCAGGCCACCCCCACCCCTACGCCGGCTACCACGCCTATCCCCCCCATCCCCCTGACCGCAAGCGGCGGGGTGGTAAAGGCATCGGGCAACGTGGTGCCTTCGCTGAAGGCGGACCTGGGCTTTCCCGTCACCGGCCGGCTGAAGACAGCAGCCGTGGATGTGGGGGATGCTGTGGAGGCAGGCGAATTGCTGGCCGCTTTGGACAGCGCCGCAGCCGAAGCGACCGTGGCCCAGGCCCAGGCCAGCCTGCACGCGGCCCAGGCGCACCTGAATGAGCTGCACGCCGGCCCCCGATCCCAGCAGATCGAAGCCGCACGCGCCCGTGTAGAGATCGCCAGAGCCCAACTGGCGCAACTCAGCGAGGCCGCGTGGCCGGCGGAGATCGAAGCTGCCTCGGCCGAGGTGGAAGCGGCCCAGGCAGCACTCGATCAGTTGTTCAAAGGTCCCCGCGAAGAGGAGCGCATCGCCGCCGAAGCAGAGCGGGCCAACGCCGAGGCGGCGCTCAAGCAGGCCCAGGCCGCGTATGACCGGGTGGCATCACGGCCTGATGTGGGTACGCGGCCCGAAAGCTTAGCCCTACAGCAGGCGACCAACAATTACAACGCCGCCAAGGCGCGCTTCGACGTCCTGTTCGCCCGGCCCACAGCCGATATGGTCGCCGCGGCCCGGGCCAGGCTTCAGCAGGCGCAGGCCACCCTCGATCGCCTGGAGCATCCGGCCAGCGCCGGCCAGATCGCGGCGGCCGAAGCGCAGGTGCGCAGTGCCCAGGCTGACCTTGACCTGCTGACCGCTGGCGCGCGGCCGGAGCAGATCACGGCAGCCGAAGCGGCCACCGCCCAGGCCCAGGCTGCGCTGCAACGTGCCCAGGCCGACCTGGCTAACACCGAACTACGCGCCCCCTTTGCCGGCATCGCAACTGCCCGTCATGTGCAGCCGGGTGAAATGGTTCAGCCGGGCCAGCCGGCGCTAACTCTAGCCGACCTCAGCAGCTTGCGGGTGGAAACCACAGACCTGAGTGAGCGGGATGTGGCGCGCGTAGCCGTGGGGCAACCGGTCACCGTCTTTGTGGAGCCGCTGGGCGCAGAGATCCCCGGTCGAGTGGCCCGCATTGCACCCCAGGCAAACATGGTCGGTGGCGACGTAGTCTACACCGTCGTTATCGAGCTGGATGAGCAGCCGGCGGGCCTGCGCTGGGGCATGAGCACGGAGGTGCAGATCGAGACCCGGTGAAACCCCACGGATGAGATCGTGGTGCCCTCTCGCGCATGACTTGACACAGTAGGGCGGTTTTGGTGTACCATTCTCTCACTCCAATTCTTCATCAATTGGTGCGAATAAATATTCAGGACGATGGTAAAGGGAACGAGATGATCCTCAAGCGCTCGCCAGAGGCCCTGATCTTGATTACAATCTTGATACTGCCGGCAATCCTCGGCGGCGTGGCGACTCGCACTGACGCCCTCGCAGGCCGGGCGCTGTACCCTACCGAGTGGACGGAGCAGGCTAAACTCACCCCCAGCCGAGGCGCGGCGGATGCCTACTTCGGGTACAGCCTGTCTATGGACGGGGACTATGCCATCGTCGGGGCTGTGGGGGAGAATGACCACGCAGGCGCTGCCTATATTTTCTTATGGAATGGGGCACAGTGGACGGAGCAGGCCAGGCTCACCGCCAGCGACCGCGAGGCCGGCGACAACTTCGGCTACAGCGTGTCCATAAGCGGCGACGCAGCGATCATCGGGGCGATGGGAGATGCCGACAACGGTCCCAATGCCGGCGCTGCCTACGTCTTCGCACGCAATGGGAGCGAGTGGACTGAACAAGCGAAACTCACCGCCGCTGACGCTGCTCAAGGGGACCACTTCGGGTGGCGTGTGGCTATCAGCGAGGACACCGTCTTTATCGGAGCTGTCGAGGCGGATGGCCTGAGCAGCAGTTCGGGTGCAGTCTACGTCTTCATGCGCGACGGGAGCACGTGGACACAGCGCCAGAAACTCACCACCGGCGATGACGCCGCAAGTGACGACTTCGGTGGCAGTATCGCCCTGCGAGCGGACTACGCCATCATCGGAGCCAAGACACCGCCGGATGAGTTCGGCAATTTCTCCGGCTCCGCCCACGTATTCGCCTACACCGGCGATGTCTGGACGGAGCAGGCCAAACTGACCCCTGCCAACGGGACGACCTCCGACCGATTTGGCTACAGTGTTGCTATGGGCGATGACTACGCGATGGTTGGGGCAATCGGCGACGACGAGAACGGCGGCTTTTCGGGGGCGGTCTACGTCTTCAGCCGCAACGGGAACACCTGGACTCAGCAGGCCCGACTCACCGCCAGCGATGGCGCTGTGCTGAACAGGTTTGGATTCAGCCTGTCGGTCAGCGGCAACACGGCCCTGATCGGAGCCATAGGCAGCGACGGCCGCCGGCCTGGCTCGGGCGCGGCCTACGTCTTCGTTTACAACGCGGGCGTGTGGACGGAGGATCTCAAGATCACTGCGAGCGACGGGGATGAAGACGACCAGTTCGGCTACAGCGTGTCGCTCAACGGGGGAACGGCTCTGATCGGCGCTGCCAGGGACGACGACAATGGGGACCATTCGGGATCGGCCTACGTATTCCAGGGACCGACGCCCCCTCCCACGGAGACGCCACGCCCAACAGCCACGCCGACCAGCACGCCAACCGCCACGCCGGCCCTCCCCACAGCAACCGCGACGCTGCCGCC